>JANXNM010000594.1 GCA_025354065.1 Synechococcales cyanobacterium 340R_concoct_173_sub
TTCATTCAAGGTGATGCTATTAGCGTATGTGAAATGAATGCTGACAGGAGTAATATCGTTTATTTTATTGATCCACCTTACATTAAAGCGGGAAAACGACTTTATCGATATTCACAAGTTGATCATGAATATTTATTTCAAATGGCAAATAGTCTACAAGGTGATTTTTTGATGACGTATGATAATTCTGAAGATGTTATAAAAATGGCAAAGAATTGCAAGTTTGAAACAAGGTTAATCGCAATGAAAAATACTCATCATGCGAAAAAGACAGAGTTAATTATTGCGAAAGACCTGGATTGGTTTCCATAATTTTGTACCTTTTTCTGAGATTCCAAAGTTAAGTCGAAGATTAGCAAATCATCAGATCAGTTCAGTGCGGAAGAGATATTCTAACGTGAGTTCGGGTTAAGGAAAGAGGGAAAAAAGGGGGCAAAACAGATAATCTGGAGGTACCAACCAACCAAAATCTGGATTACCCTATGCCTAGTCTAGAAGAACTCTTCTGTTCCGTCGACGATTTCTGTCAAATCTTTGAACCGCAATGGCAGAGACAATGTCTTGAACACAACCGACAAGTCCGAAAGCGTGAACGGAGCCTGCGGTTGAGTGAAATCATGACCATTCTGATTCGGTGTCATCAGTCTGGCTACCGGAATTTCAAAACCTACTACTTGGATAACGTCCAAACTCAGTGGCAGCATTATTTTCCAAGATTGGTGAGTTACCACCGCTTTGTAGAGTGGATACCTGGGACACTAGTGCCCCTCTGTGCCTATCTTCGGTCTTGTTTTGGAACCTGTACTGGGATTAGCTTTATGGATGCAACGAGTCTAAAAGTCTGTCATAACAAGCGAATTAGCCAACATAAAGTGTTTAAAAATGTCGCAGCTCGTGGAAAAACCTCTGTGGACTGGTTCTATGGATTGAAACTACATCTTGTGATTAATGACAAAGGAGAACTGCTCAATGTTCAGGTGACTCCCGGCAATGTAGATGACCGCAAGCCCGTGCCCGACTTGCTACATGCTTTTTTTGGCAAGGTATATGCCGATAAGGGGTATGTCTCCCAAAAATTGTTCAAGGAATTGTTGGAAAAGGTCGGTATCCAAGTGATTACTAAACTTAAACGCAATATGAAACAGCGTTTGATGCCCCTTTACGACCGATTAATGTTGCGAAAACGAGCGATTGTTGAGACGGTAATTGACCAGTTGAAAAATATTTCCCAGATTGAGCATTCTCGGCATCGCTCTCC
>JANXNM010000595.1 GCA_025354065.1 Synechococcales cyanobacterium 340R_concoct_173_sub
ATTTACGTCGTGCTCGTAGTGTTGCGATTTGATGTAGAACCCGATCGAGGTCTGGCTCATTCAGTGTGTTAGCAGCGGCAATCAGTTCATCAACGCTCATAAGAGTCTTTCCTTATCATTGAGACGCTTTTCTACTGTAGCCGATCGGGTTTGGGCTTTTTTAAGTTGTCTGGAGATTTTCGACTGGGTTTGGGATTACTTAAGCTAACCGGGAATTGAGCAATCACATTTTCTAGATTTCAATCGAGTTTTCTTTCGATTGGTCTTAGGTTTGGCGAGATCATCGCCTCCTCGATCTTCTACCCGAAGCCCAAATTTTCAAATATCCTCCTAGGATTTAATCTCGCTAAGGTGAACTGACATGGCGAAAAAAGTAAGTCTGCTATTGAGCTTTGTTGGTATATGTTTGATTGCAATCTTGCTCTACATTTCTCAGCCTGCTTTAGCTGTTGAAGATGATTTCAGATCTCAAGTAGAGCCACTAATCAATAATATTGCTAACTTGAGAGATGAAGGACTAGCAATGGAATCTTTGCGAGTCAGTGAAAAATTACATACATGTGCAGTAAGGATGCGGACTTTACTGCCCGAAGCTGAAATTATCGATGAAAAAGTTCGCGCTTTAGAGATTGATGATGACCTAGCATCTTCGATTACAAGAGATACTGTATCAGCGGCAGCAACAACTGTCAGTTTGTGTGTTTCCTGTCTTAGATCTGCATTGGACCACTGTCACAGTGTGAGCAACAGTTTAAAACTGGCTCAAGACATCTTGAATAATAAGTAGACTTACTGTTGATAGAGCTGCCTAGAATATCAGTCTAATTTCTCAACTGAAGTTTCTATAAATTGATTCTGTGAAGATAGGATAACTTCAAATTTTGGTAATTGATTGTAGCGCTTAGAATCTTCACAGAAATCAGATCGACAAATTTTATTCTTAGACTAAGATGAGTTAATTAATTAAAAAATGACTTTCTCATGCACAAATATCTCAAAAATTTTCTTGTTATTTGCGTTGCCTTTTTATTTATTTTGTGTGTGGCTGTAACGCCATCCGATGCAGCAAATCGTAAAGGTAGCCATCGGGTGGGAGGAACTAATGGACACGGAAAAGGTGGTCACTACGAAGGCGGAAAACTTGTTCAGCGGAACTCTGGTAGTTTTACGTTGATAAACTAGTAGCGATCGGCGTAAGTAATACCAGTCTAATTTATTTACGCCGACAACCGTCAGTCTCAGGAAATGGTAGAAAAATTAGCTTCTCTAAGGTTTATGAAAAATAAGTTCATTTCGATTACGATCGCCGTACTCTCATTGTGCTCGATTGCTAGCCCAGTCAAAGCACTCAACTTATCCATCAGCGAGTTAGTTGAAGGCGCGCATGAGGTGATGGGAGGAACTTATGGAATGGGAGGAGATAGTCAGGGAACTCGAATTCCAATTCTTGCCCCATCTCAGCTTGCAACTGATGCTTCCCTTTATTGGAGAGTATCCAAACGGGATACAGGATACGAATTCACATTTGGCTATACACCTACATGCAATGGTGCGACCGCTTGTAACTGGGGAGCTTTTTCGGCTGAGAAAGGGGGTCAGATGCCAGACTTCGAGAATAATTCTGCCACGACATCGGAGAGCGTGACGCTATCAAAAGGGAAAAAGGGTCTATATCGTTTCTACAGAAGTGCCAGTTATCATGCGTACGTCCATTGGAAAGAAAGTGGCGTGCTTTACACTGCATATATCAAGAATGGAAGAAAAGACGATGTAATTGCAATGGCTAATTCTGCGATCGATCCTCGTGGAAGTGCGCAGACATCGAGCGTATTTAATGCTGAGATTATCGATCCGCCAACGAACTGCCGATCAAACCCTGGCTCTGATAATTCTGTTCAACAAGTTCTTCAACGTGGAGACGTGCTTATCGATAGAGAAAACTCCGCAGTAGATATAAGAGGAAACATCTGGTACCGCGAGAAGTATTTAGGCTGTTGGATTCATCAAAGTCAACTCCAATTTAAGTAAATTAATCCTCTAGAATATGGTCATTCTTTACCGAGTGAGATACATCTAAAACCTTGTTGTATGGGGCTTTTAAGAATTAAACTGTGCCTCACCAGACATAGAACTGCTATGTGGCTTCTTTCACTTCAAGTTTCATTTTCTGAAACCAGACCACCCAGACCGATCGTACCCCTCATAATTCAGACATCGTTATCCTGGCCTCTGCGTATGCGAACCCCGATCGACGCTCGCCTCTATCAAATCGGCTTCCTCGCGAGTTTCTTACTCCTCGGCTTCATCACCCGTGACTGGCAGCTCCATATTGAAGTCGTCCTCACCGCAATCGCAACCGCCCTCGCCACGCAATATCTCTGCCTAAAACTAAAGAACTCCAGAAACCTTCTAGTCCCTCTTTCCAAGGGAGATTTAGGGGGATCTCTCCGATCGCAGTTCTACAGCCCAATGATCACCGCCTTAGGATTATCCGTTCTACTTCGCGTTGATCATCCATGGGCCATGGCATTTGCAGCAACGATCGCAGTTCTATCCAAATTTCTACTGCAATTCAATCAAAAACACATCTTCAATCCTGCTAACTTTGGCATTGTCTGTGCCATTCTCTTCACCAATCAAGCCTGGGTTTCACCGGGTCAATGGGGCGAATCCATGTGGTATGTGGGAATGTTCTTAATCTGTGGTGGATTAGTGCTGAAAAAAGTGGGCCGTTGGGACACTACGATCGCATTTCTTTCATTCTATTTCGCCATGGAAGCGGTGCGTAATGTATACCTCGGTTGGACTTGGGATGTGTGGAGTCATCGGATGATGAGCGGTTCATTGATCATGTTTTCATTTTTTATGATTACCGATCCTCGTACCATTCCCAATGCAAAACCCGCCCGAATTATTTGGACCTTTACGATCGCATTGATCACCTTTGTTCTAAGAAATTACTTTTTCATGACCACGGCTGTCTTTTTTGCATTATTTCTAGCTGCACCACTCACCCTTCTTTTAGATTGGATTTTCAAAGACGATCGATTTGATTGGTTCAATCTCCCCGACGCTATCACTCCCGAAATTAAGTCCGTCTAAATTCATTCATTTTGGTAATCGTCATGAATATGATTCGATCGTTTTTTGCCATCGTACTTTCATTATTTTTAGTATTTACAAATTCATTACCAGCCCTTGCCTTCTGTGGATTCTACGTCGCAAAGGCAGATACCAAACTCTATAACCAAGCCTCCCAAGTTGCGATCGCCCGCGCCAACGATCGAACCATTCTCACCATGGCCAACGATTACCAAGGCGAAGCGAAAGATTTTGCCATGGTTGTCCCAGTCCCTACAGTGCTCAAAAAAGAACAAGTCAAAGTCGCAAATCCAACG
>JANXNM010000314.1 GCA_025354065.1 Synechococcales cyanobacterium 340R_concoct_173_sub
ATGGTCGCCACGGTTAAAAATCCTAGAATTCAAGGGGGATTCGGTCTGGAAAGAGGGTTTAGTTTTTTAGGCTCGATCGGATCGGGTTACACAATCAAAGGCTGATTGATTTCAGTCTTGACATGGTTAGGCCCGATAGTAGGCCCGATCGCGTTGAACAACGTCGCCCGATCGGATGAGCTGTTGTAATGCTTGAACCAATTCACTACGGCTTACCCCTACAGTGGCCTCAAGATCCGATAAACGAACACCTGACAGAGAATTTACGGTTGCCAATAGTTTTTCAGACAGCGTACTGACAGGAGCGATCGGCTCGGCAATCGGTTCAAGTATTGGTTCTATGAACGTTTTTACAATCGGAGCTTCAGGTGCAACTTGAGGTTTGGCCGAAGCTGTGGCAACGGATTTCATAACAGATTTCGCTTGGTTTGGGGCCGAAGACTCTTGAATTACGAGTTTGAGAAAGTCTTCAATAGATTCGGAGCCGATTGATTGAATTCCAATCGTTGGACTTGCAATCGTTGGACTGCCGATCGTCACCGTAGATGAGGCATTACCCCAAACATAATCTCGAATCGCTTGAACAGCGGCCTTACGATCAATGGTGTCTAAAGTAAATTGTGCGAACAGTGCTTTAACATCTGCCAATCGTTGACGATGCGTTTCTTTCAACATGGCTGAAATCTCGGCGGACTGGGCCTTACGATCGCAACGGAATTCTTCTAGTAATAAACGTAAATCGGTGGCGGCAAGCAATCGTCGATCCTGTAATTCATAGAGAAATTCTTGCACTTCCTGACGACGCGCGCTTACTTCGATTTCCCGTGCCGCTTGATCGCATTGGGCTTCGAGTTGACGATCGAGTTCATCGGCTCGGAGTTTTGGCGAGACTTGACTCAGTTCATCTCGCAATTGGATCGCCATTGCTGCATGTTCGGCTTGATGCTGCGATCGGAGTTCTGCAACAGTTCGCGATCGTTCCAAGACTTCCGCTTGACGAGTTTGTCTGTCCTGTTGCCAAATATCTTTGAGTGCCATGATGAATGTGCCTTGCGTGAACGGGGATGGTGGGCTGGATTTTAGATGAGTAGTTGAACGAATTGATGTTTGTAGAAATGAAAAATGGCCAGGAAGCAACTTGTCCCTGACCATCTTCAATGACAGGTCTTGTAGAAATATGTCCTTTAAAACATGTCCATAACATTAAGCCGCAGGAATTGCCGCTTGGGAGGTAAGGCCCACTGCTTCTGCATACTTCAGATAGGTTTCAACCGATGCGATGACCACACGAGCTTCAATAGTCAACAATTCGATTCCGACCAACGAAACGCGAACCCAAGCATCAATCACAATGCCCTTGTCCAAAATCCGATCGACCACTTCTGCCAAACTCGAAGAAGAGTTCACTTTTTCAACAGCCATGATAATTCTCCGCAGGTTTAATTAAATACAACTTCAACATGTAGCAAGACGCAGCATGAAGCGCTTTTAATGATGCACAAGGCACTGTTTAAGACGGTTATGATGTCGTTATTTACAAGGTTCACTTAGGTGAAGGAAAACGCACTAAGTGATTTTACTTAACTTTAGAGTTGTCTCTTATTTACAGACAATTGCATTTCATTTCGGCTTCATTTCGGCTTCAAGGCGATCGTTCATCAGGCCGTTATCCTGTCTAAAGCCTTTAGGAACAGTTGTATTTCAAGAACACCTGTATAATCATGGCAATCTTTTTATAAAAAGTTGGGTTTGAGATTCGGGATGGCATATCAAAAATCGTTCGGATTGGGTCAAAGCAAGACAGCATGTTCCTTACGTGCTTCACAAGCTCTCGCTCAGGGAGTGTGGACGGTTTTATTAAGTTCGGTGACGTGTGCCACAGTTTTAGGTATGCCCTCGATATTGGGTTCAATGAATGTTCGTGATATTGCCATAGCCCAAAATGCAACCTTGCCTGTTTTGCCATCCGCCTTACCCCAGGGAGCGAGTCTGACGATCGAAGGGTCTGGAAGTTTGGCGGCAGTTAACCAAGCATTGAAAGAGAAATTTGAAGCCAAGTATCAGAAGACCCCCGTCACACTTGGGAGTAACGGGACGGCGGCGGGTTTACAGGCGTTGGCCAATGGAAAGGCGGATTTAGGGGCGATTGGACGATCGTTAACGCTTGATGAAAAGGCACAAGGATTCATTACAATTCCAATTAAACGCGAAAAGATTGCCATGTTGGTCAGCGAGGAGAATCCCTTTCGCGGCAGTTTGAGCATTGAACAGTTTGCCAAGATTTTTCGAGGGGAAATCACAAATTGGTCTGAAGTAGGTGGGCCAGATAAAGCCATTCGAGTTGTAGACCAGCCAGAGGTTAGCGACACACGTAATGCATTCCCGAATTATCCAATTTTTAAAACAGCGCCGTTTCAAGTTGTTGCGAGTGCGGTGCAAGTTGGGTCGGAAGCACCCGATACGATCGCGTCCCAGCTTGGGGTTGATGGATTGGGGTATTTGACAGCGGATGGCGTGAAAAATCTCAAGGGAGTCCGTACCTTAGATATGCACAAAACTCAACCGAGCGATCCCCGCTATCCATTCTCCCAACCTATTGCCTACGTCTACAAAAAAGGTGGTTTGTCACCTGCTGCTCAAGCTTTCCTCGGATATATGGAGACAGACGAGGCAAAACTTGCCATTAAATCTGTTAGTTCGCCTAGTGCGGTAATGGAGAATTCGGCGGCTTTGATTGCAACGGCGATCGGTGCAGCAGGGTCCGCAGCGGTTCCAACAGCAACAGCAACTTCTGCTACCCCTCCAACAACTTATGTTAGTCCATCTCCAGCGTCGGCTAGTCCGGCTCTAGCCATGGCTAACAAAGGTGATTCTTCAGATGGGGGATTAGCTTGGTTACCCTGGATTCTCGGATTAGGGCTAATCGGCTTAGCTTTATGGTTATTGAAAGATAGGGGAGATAATGCGGCTAGTTCGACCGTGGAACCGATCGTCGATCCTACTCCACCCGTTCCAGAATCGTTAGATCCAGTTGTGCCCGTTACAGATTCAACATCAGTTACAGACTCGACAACGATCGTCTCTATTAATCCTGTTGATCCTGTTGATCCAAATATTTCGACAGCCGTTCCAACAGATGGAGCCGAAGGTCTGGCCGCAGTGGCAGGTACTGCGATCGCCGTTGATACAGTTGTTGATACAGTTGTTGATACATCTGGGGCGCTCCTAATTGATGAAAATCCCCGTTCCTCAGAGAGGACAATCTCTGCTAATCCGGTGGGTGATAATTCAATTGTTGCCGTTGATCACGATGTTGATACCCATGGCTCGGGAACAGTACAGATCAACCCTCGTGATAGTGAAGGCAATTCGGGTGGATTGAAATTTCCAACGATCGAACCCTCAATCAATCCAGAAGATGTCGCGATCGCAGGAGCCGCAGGACTGGTGGGTATTGCCGTCGCAGGACTAGCAGGCCAAGAAAAAGCATCTGACGAATCTGCTGCCAATACCGATTTAGCACCTTCGATCGTCCCGGCGCTTATGCTTCCCCATGAACCGATTACTCAGTTGCCACCAGAAACTTATGCGCCCTTAGATTCTACGTCCCCCACAACGAACCTGAGCGAGATCGAACCGACGATCGTTCAGAATAATCCCCTACCGAGTCAATCGGATCCTAATGGATTACCTATTAGCGCCGGAATCGCAGCCGGAATCGCAGCCGGGATTGGTGCGGCAGTTCTCGGGAAGAACACAGCTAGTTTGACTCCAGACCAGTTGGCTAATGTAGATCAGGATCTTCCTGATTTGGCTAGTGGCTACGGCGAAAGTCGAATTGTCCTGATGCCCCGCGATCCCCAATGGGCGTACACCTACTGGGACATTCCCGATGAACATCGCCAATCGGTGCGTTATCTGGGTGGCCAGCAGCTTGCCCTTCGGCTGTACGACGCAACCGACTTAGACATTAACAAGAACAAGCCCCACAGCGTTCAGCAGTATGCCTGTGATGAATTGGTAAGAGATTGGTACTTGCCGATTCCAGTCAGCGATCGAGACTATATTGCAGAAATTGGGTATGTAACAGGTTCGGGGGAATGGCTCCTCTTGGCCCGATCGAACCGGATTTCGATTCCCCCGGTCTACCCAACCGATTGGATGGACGATCAATCTATTACCGTGGATTGGGAGGAACCCATACAAGGCAAGACCTTCCTTAAAATTGTTCCTCCTGGAAGAGCCGAACCTCAAACCAACGATGCATTCCATGACCAAATCTTTAACCTAGCCTACGGAATGGATCAGGAATCGTGGATTGCAGGATCGCCCTTTGGATCCATGCACCAAATCCCATCGGAGTCATTAAGTTCCTTTGTCTTCCCGGCAAGTGCGGGGCTTTGGGCAAATGAATTCCCCTTAGGATTAACCTCATCAGGGATTAGTATGTCGGGCATTGGTATGTCGGGCATTGGTATGGGTATATCGATACCGCCCGATCGATCGCGGAAATTCTGGCTGGTGGCGGATGCGGAACTCATTGTCTACGGCGCAACCGAACCCGATGCCCATCTCACCATAGGCGGTGTCCCAGTGCAACTCACACCGGAGGGAACCTTTAGAATTCAACTGTCGTTCCAAGATGGCAATTTAGATTTCCCCATTATGGCAATCGCAAAAGATGGTCAACAAATGCGACAAATCCGTATGACTTTCGATCGGAATACCCCATTACGTAAAACAAATAGTAAAGAGGATGCTACGGACGAGAATTATTAATTCATTTGAATGGTTGATCGGCTTGGATAGATTATAAATTTAAGCCGATGGATTCGCTTTATAAAGTGAGTGAATCCAAAGCCAAAACATAGGACACAATAAAAGAGCCTTATCTGTTTACTTTCCCATAATTTTATGAGTCTTCCTCCAGCCGATGATATATTTTCCAAGGGATTTAAAGCTGGAATTCAAGTTTGGCTAGTTTTTCTACTAGCGTTTTATATTCTGAGGTATCCTGCGCCTTTGAGCATTATGCTGGGGGCGATAGCTGGAGTTTCGGCTGGATTTATTGTCGGTTGGTGGGCCGCAAAACCCAATGCTGTAGTCGAGGAAATAATTGAAGAAGATAGCCTTGAAGAAGTGGCCCAAACCAGACTTCGTAAGCGGCGTACCTATGCACGGATGCGTAATTCTCGCAATAAGCCTGAGGCAAAATGGGACTGGGATATGGTGAGAGATAATCTAGCTTTTTGGCGACGATCGTAATTTATTGGCCCAATTCAATTCATACTAAAAAACGGGAGAGCCGCTTCATTGAGTAGCTTTCCCGTTTTTATTAAGTGATAGGTCTATGACGGAATGAATTAGCCCGATTGTCCACTCAAGACTAAGCTTTACGTCATTGTGGGGTCAAAATCATCGCCCTCTTCGTCTTCATCGCCCGCATCCGGTTGAACCACAGAGTTTGCAGAGACAACAGCACCCATTTCCAGTTTTTGACGAACTAGAACTTCGAGTTCCTTGGCAAACTCAGGCTTCTCTTCAACATACTTAATCGCGTTGTCACGACCTTGGCTGATGTTGTCGCCGTTGTAACTATACCAAGCACCCTTACGAGTGATCACACCTGTTTCTTCCGCCAGGTCAACCAAGCAACCCAAGGTTGAGATTCCTTTACCAAAAATCACATCAAATTCTGCAATTCGGAACGGAGGCGCAATTTTATTTTTGACCACTTTCACCTTGGCACGAATTCCATACTCTTCATTCCCTCGCTTCAGAGTCTGAATCCGACGAATATCTAACCGCACTGAAGCATAAAATTTCAGAGCTTGTCCGCCCGTCGTCGTTTCAGGACTTCCGTAAGTGACACCAATTTTTTGACGCAATTGGTTCAAAAACACCACCGTACAGCCAGATTTACCAATGCTCCCAGTAATCTTCCGCAGCGCTTGGCTCATTAGACGCGCCTGCAAACCAACGTGATGATCGCCCATTTCGCCTTCGATCTCGGCCCGTGGCACCAGCGCCGCCACGGAGTCAATCACCACAATGTCCACTGCCGCCGATCGCACCAACTGGTCCACGATTTCCAGCGCAGATTCTCCAGTATCCGGTTGCGACACTAGAAGGTTATTAATATCCACACCAAGCGCAGCCGCATAGGTTGGGTCGAGGGCATGTTCTGCATCAACAAAGGCCGCAACTCCTCCACTACGCTGCATTTCAGCGATCGCATGAAGCGCGACAGTCGTTTTACCGGAGCTTTCAGGGCCATAAATTTCGACCACACGACCACGAGGCAACCCGCCACCCAGAGCTAAATCCAGGGTCAATGCACCACTGGGAATGGTCTCGACTTTCATCCGGGTCGCATCACCAAGGCGCATAATGCTGCCCTTGCCGAAATTTCGTTCAATCTGCCCGAGGACAAGGCTGAGCGCTTTTTGTTTTTCTGCACTTGCCTTGCTAGCGGCATTATCCGCAGGGGTTGCTTTTGGTGGCATTCTGGAACTGTCCTTAGAACGTGTGGAATTCTTTGAACTTGGCAAATTTTCTGCCACTGATAGATCGGCATCCGCAACGTCGGTCACGGATGTTTCTAATTCTAGCGATTCTTTAGCCAAGGTTCTTACCTCACTCTTATATCACAGTTGTTCTTCGATAGAACAAACATATCATAGACTCTTGAAAGTAGAACAAATATACTTATATAATTCACAAAGCAGTTTACGAGACGGCTTACAAAATAGCGGTGTAAATAATTGGCAGCGCACCTTACACCGTACTCACCCCATAATTGTCTGATGAGTTTGAGAGACAGGAGATGAAAAATTCAATGGCAAAAAAATCAGCACAGACCACAGGTACGGTCAAGTCTGGTGCATATAAGCCTGGATTTGATGCGGCATTACGGCTGGATGAATTTGAGTTGGATGGGCTGGATTTGAGCGAGTTCGCCGGATCTGGGGTAACTGCGGCGGAATCGGGACGATCATCTACTCGTTCTCAAGGCAGATCCCAAGGCGCCTCCAACATTCCCCAAGGCACGTTGACCGTAGAGAGCGTCGCCTCATACATCAAGGAGTGTTTGGAAGACAATTTAAATCTTCAGAAGATTTGGGTGTTGGGGGAGATTTCTAGTGTCAACCGTAGCGGGAAAGGCACCTATTTCACCCTGCAAGACCCCGCCTCAAATCAAGCGATCGCCTGCGTGGTTTGGAGTAGCTATGATCAACGGCTTGAGGTGAAGCCCCAACAAGGCGAACAGGTTATTGTTCTCGCCAGTGTTAAAACCTATGCGCAACAGAGCCGTTACCAACTAAGCGTCGTCCAAATCCGATCGGCGGGCGAAGGGTTGCAGGCGTTGCGGTATCAGCAATTGCGCGATCGGCTTTATGAAGAAGGTCTTTTTGATCCCGATATTAAATTGTCCTTGCCCAAACATCCCCAGACGATCGCCGTCGTCACGTCCCCGAATGCAGCGGCCTGGGGCGATATTCAAACCACGCTGCTCAATCGCTATCCGGGTTTAACGGTATTATTGTCTCCGGCAACGGTTCAGGGTGAGACGGCCCCGAATTCCATTGCCAAGGCGATCGATCGGGTGATGGTTGATGGAAGGGCAGAGGTGATAATTTTGGCGCGGGGCGGGGGAGCGACGGAGGATTTGGCTTGCTTCAATGATGAACGAGTGGTTCGGGCGATCGCAACTTGCACTATTCCAATTATTTCGGGCATTGGACACGATCGTGATGAATCTCTAGCGGATTTGGCAGCAGACTATACGGCTCATACCCCCACGGCAGCGGCTGAAGTTGTTGTGCCAGATCTTCAAGCCATGGTAGATCAGCATTTGCATCGGGTGATGTCTGTGCAAGACTCAGTGAATTATGTGATTTCCTATCATCAAGATAAACTTCAACAATTCCAACGACGGCTGCGACTGGTGCGGCCCGATCGGCAACTGGACCAAGCCCAACAGCGACACCACTGGCTCAAGCAACAGATTATCCAATCCATGCGATCGCACCTTACCCAACACCAATCCATCCAGACCCGCCTGGAAACCAAACTAACGGCACTTGATCCCCATGCAGTTTTGGCACGAGGCTATGCGGTGGTCCGATCGGAATGGGCTGATCCGCAGACGGTGGTGCGATCGACAACGGACTTAACGATCGGGCAAACAGTCGAACTGCAATTGGGGACAGGGCGGGCGACGGCTGAAATTATTGCGATCGAAGGCAGGGCAATCGACGACTAGAATTCGCTTCAATCAAAAACTCATTGAACAACAATCTTAGGAGAATTTTAAAATGGCCGTCTCACGCAAAACCAAAACCACCGAACCCTGGAACTATGAAAGTACCGTCGAAAAAATTGAAGACATTCTGGGACTCATGGAATCTGGGGATATGAGTTTGAACGATGTGTTTGAGCAGTTTGGGGTTGCAGCGGCCTACTTAAAGGAGTGCGATCGATTTTTGGGAGAACGACGATCGCAAGTAGAGCTATTAATTGAGCAGTTGACGGATGAACCGGAGTTCTAAGAGGATGAACTTGAACCCTGTTGAATACCACTGAGTAACAAAACCTTTCATGGCAGCAAAAATTCCCGTTACGATCATCACCGGATTTCTGGGTAGCGGCAAGACCAGCCTGATTCGCAATGTCTTACAAAATAATCAAGGTCGTCGGATTGCGGTCTTGGTGAATGAATTTGGAGAGCTGGGAATTGATGGTGAACTCCTAAAAGCCTGTCAAGTTTGTGATGAGGAAGATGGCCC
>JANXNM010000334.1 GCA_025354065.1 Synechococcales cyanobacterium 340R_concoct_173_sub
CCGCCGATTTGCTGGAGTAAGTGGCGATCGGCTTCCTCTGTAACTTGCTTATGCCGCTTGTAGATTCGCTTGTAGATCTATAGTTGTCGATCGTAGGCTGGGTAAGACCCGTCCTTCTTCTTCGTAAGATTCAACTAATAATTCAATGACTTCTAACCCATTTTGGAGTGCTTCATCATAGGTCGTACCGTGAGTGACAAAGTGCTGTGACGGGAATTCGGGAAGGTGGACGAGGAAAGCCTGATCGACCTCTGACCACTGAATGACAATACTGTAGTTATAGTTCATTGATCGTCCTCCTGATTTCTAAGTTTCTCTAGTTTTTCCTGAACTTCTTTTTCTAAATATGACTTTAATCATCCCCATCTTTTCCTGGAATCACAACGCGCTCGCCCAGTAGCCGCTCATGCTTCCAAACGGAGTGACTGCCTTCCCCCTTTTTTGAGAAGGACAAAATCTAGTTTCAACAATTCAGATTTTAGTTGACGAATCTTTCTTGGCATAATCCAACTTTAACTTAAAGTCGCTACTGATTGGTCAAATTCTTACTTCAACATTCCGGCAAAGTGTTCCAACAGTTCTCGATGAATAAACTGATAGTGCCCCTGATTTGCTGGAGTAAGCGACGACCGTAGAGAAGTAACATAGATTATCATTTTCTGGATTGCCAAATCTTAGGATCTCTTTTTCCGTGAACGACTGCAATTACAATAATTCGGCTGGAGATGATTCGATAATAAATCACGTAGGGAAAACGATGAATCACAGCTCGCCGAAAATCCTGGCAAACAACACGATAAGCTTCTGGTTATTGCTCAATGCGATCGAGCGTACTATCCACACAAGCTAAAAAATCTTCACCTAGTTTTGCCTTTTGATCTTCATACCAATTATAAGCATTTTCCATTTCATCGCGAGCTTCAGCGCGAAACGCCAATACATACTCCATTACTGTCTCCTAATGGAAGCCCGTACCTCTTCTCGTGTCATAACGTCATCAGGATTTGTGTCATAAGCTCTAGAACGCCGATCGAGTTCTTGCTTGAGTTCCAAGGTCAATTTTGGATAGCTCTGTTCTAAGCTAATACTCTCTAAGATCGCTTGGACAATCCGAATCCGCTCTTCTACACTCAGCGCTGTAATTCCGTCTAAAGTTGCGGCAATATCCATAAGGGTCGATGACGAATGGGTTGCTCTTATTCTATCCAAAATTTGGGGACGGTCATCCCAATTTTCACTTCAAAATTCTCAATTCTCCATTCCGGCAAAGTGTTCCAACAGTTCCCGATGGATAAACCGATAACGACCGCCAATTTGCTGGAGTAAGCGACGATCGTGGCAATAAGTGAGAAAACGGGCAAGGTTCCAGGGGATGCAGTAGTGGTGGGTAAGAATGATGCGGAGAATGAGGTGTTGGATGCAAGCTTGTCCACCATTTTCGCAGAAAACATACCAAAATAGACCAAAGACCAAAGACATACGTACTTTTTGAGCAGGTTCATCGAATGGAATACGACTAATTATGGGATGTAAAAATGCTGTAGTAGTAAGAGCAAAGATGAATATAGTAAGTGAAGTTTGGATAGATTTGTGAACTCCTTGATTGGGATAAGTGCGCTTCTCAAGGTCAACCTTGGATACTTTAGTTAACCAGAAGACCACTGTAAAAATTAATCCTAGAAATGTTCCGTGGATTAACGCAAAAATTGTTTCATGGATTTTCTCCAGAATCATTCCAAAAGTCATTCCGCTAAGAATACCGACGCTGCAACCCCAAGCCAAAGGGCGATCGCCTTCAAAACATCCCCGCCCGTTTGCCAAAGACTTTTCCCCGCCTCCGTTGTCTTTTTTAGATCCCTCATCACCTCCCCGACCTGCTTCAGATTCCCTGCGATCAGCTCCTTATTGGAGGATTCCTTCTGCGCTTCCTGTTTCACAACCTTGAGATAATCCGCCAACTCCTCCTTCACCGCCGCATCTACCGCCGCCGCCTCGATCGCCCCCTACAACTGCACCAATAATGCCACAACCTCAGTGCCCGTCAGTCCTTGCTCCTGTGTGGCTTGTTGCACTTGTTGTGTCGCGATCGCATCCCGTCCTACCTGAGTCTGTTGACCATTTCCCCCAATGCCACTCATAGTTTGTGACTGTTTCGGGGTCTCTGCTTCCGCCTTTCCCTTGTTTCCAAAAAGTTTATCCAGCACCATGAAGCTCCAGTTTCTACGATTATTTTATCCCAGGAATCGTCTATCGCCTTTCCCCATATGACAAGAGCAACTTGATCTCGAACAAACAGCAGAATTTAGAGAACCTTCGCCAGATTAATCACAAACTCTGGAAGCACATCTGAACAATCCACTCCGATCGAGGGGTTTCGATCGACCATAGACCATGCCCTCTATTTTTAAATTACTGCAAAAATAAATCTATTTACCCAGAAAAAATTCTAAAGAGAAAATTGTAGATAGACAGACCTTAGGATTTTTTCTTGAAGAACCCCAGATCCCAATACTAATTCTTGTAGACTGTAGCGGTTTCCATTACTCGACTGGCGCGGATATGAGATATGGCGGATGGCGCGGTTTAGGTACAGCATCGAGATAGAAGGACGTGCTTTCCATTAGGGGTAGGCTTTCATCGCTCGCCACTCTACTTTGATTTGGAACTACTGGTAACCTTACGATAGCTGAATTTCTGAGCCATGTTAT
>JANXNM010000343.1 GCA_025354065.1 Synechococcales cyanobacterium 340R_concoct_173_sub
TATGCTGGATGGTGAGGCATTACGATCGTTGATTGAATTGGAAAAACCGAGTTTGATTGTGCCCGAAGTTGAAGCGATCGCTACGACCACATTGATTGAACTAGAGCAGGAAGGCTGGAATGTAGTTCCTACCGCTCAAGCAACATTTCTTACCATGAACCGAGAAGGCATTCGTCGTCTTGCGGGGGAAACCTTAGGACTGAAAACATCGCCGTACCAGTTTGCAGATACTCAAGAGGAGTATTTAAAGGCGATTCAAGAAATTGGACTTCCTTGTGTTGTTAAGCCTGTGATGAGTTCATCAGGCAAAGGCCAAAGCACAATTAAAACAGAGGCAGATATATTGCCCGCTTGGGACTATGCTCATGATAAAGGACGAACCCAGAACGATCGGGTGATTATTGAAGGGTTTGTGACCTTTGAAACTGAGATTACATTATTGACAGTGCGGGCGATCGATGGGACTCATTTTTGTGCGCCGATCGGTCATGTACAAATCAATGGAGACTACCGGGAATCTTGGCAGCCTTGCCCATTGTCAGAAGAAACCTTAAAACAATGCCAAACCATTGCAGATCAAATTACGGGCGCGCTGGGCGGTTGGGGATTGTTTGGGGTGGAGTTGTTTATTGAGGGTTCACCGAATGGAGTCCAAACTGTGTATTTTAGTGAAGTGAGTCCGCGTCCTCACGATACGGGAATGGTGACGATGATTAGCCAGAATATGTCAGAGTTTGAATTGCATGTGCGAGCGATCGCGGGATTGCCGATTGGTGAGATTGAATTATTAAAACCAAGTGCATCATCGGTAATATTAGCGACGGGCAGTAGTGATAATCCTGTGTTTTTAGGGGTGAATGAAGCCTTGAAAGTACCCACTAGCAAACTCCGTATTTTTGGCAAACCAATTTGTCATAAAAACCGTCGAATGGCGGTAGCATTGGCAACGGGAAATACTACTGAGGAGGCACGCGATCGGGCTATGGCTTGTTCTAGTGCAATTACAATTAAACTAGATTAAGCTTCATACTCGGCAATGCGCGATCGGATTCCATAAACCGTGAATCCAGCGATCGCGCCTGTCATTAATAACGCCTTAATCCAAAAGAAATCTAATCCTTTATTTTGACCATTGGGGGCTGTATCAGAGACCATATCAACGGGCAATATTTCTTTAGATACTCCATTCACTTCGACATAGGTTAATGCTTTATAAATGGATGTATCAAATGCGCTGATATTAATATCCATGACTTTTTGATGGGATTCAAGAAAAACATCAAAGGCTTCATTCGATTTTCCAACACATAGCGCGATCGCCTCTTCTCGTTTACTGGTTGTCCGAATTTTTTGGTCAATATCAAAGTAATTTAGAAAGTCGTTAATCATTGTTTGGGTAGCTTTACGTTCGCCATCAAACGTTATGTTTTGAAGCTGTGTTGCAAAAGCACCCTTGATCAGAGACTGGGACCGAGCATCGGGCATATTTGCAATCTTTCTGAGTTCACTGGAATAACGATCGGGTTGTGTTTTTGGCAGTGGACCATTAGGGATAAATCCGAGTTCTGTAACTTTACGAAAGAAGTTTTCTTGGTGTACGGCGGCAAACTGTGGATCTAGCAAATAACGACTTTCGTCCGCATTGAGACTATAAGCGGTCGATCGGGCTTTTCGCAATGCATGAAGCGAGTCAAAGGCTTCGACTCTTGCGACTTTTAAAAGGTTGGATGATGATATTAAGCGAAATAAGGTATCGACAATAAAGATTATGGAGATAAAGGTCGCTGCTAACAGTCCCATATTCAAGCGACGACGAGTCCACTTTGTTAACAAGATTTGAAGCCCGACTAGGGACCCCACAACCACTGCACCCAAGAGAACTACAAAGAGTTGATTAATCATGGCCCATCGATTGCCATTGTCATAGCTTTCCTGAAGCGCTTTAAAATTGACTTGATCTAATTCGTTAGCTTTTGTCATCAACACATCATCAACAATTCTTTGAGCTTCACGATAAGCTTTCAGAGTGGCTTCATCTTTCCCTTGACCATGAAGAATCTTAGCTTCTTGAACTTTTTCAATATAGTTATTCAGGTTCAACGATATATCACTGATTAGTGTTTGCTCAGCGGGAATCGTAATATTTTCTGCCGCACGAGTTAGCAATAATGAAAGTTTTTTCTTGCGCTCTTGATATACTTTTTCGGCATCGGGATTTTGACCGATCGGCACTAGTAAAAGGTTTGCAACATTGGCATCCATATCCGCCACACTGTCACGAATTCGCTGTGCGTGATAAATACTCGGTGTCGTTTCAAAACCCACTGCATGAACTGCCGATCGTTGATTCATGACAGCATTTGCGATCGCACCGGTTAATAATACAGTGCTGCCCAGAATCCAGGCTGTTGCTGATTTATAGACTTCGGGTGTAGTTAAGCGTTCCGATCGAAACGGCAAACGAACTTGTCGTAATGATGCGGCGGGCGCAATGGGGACGATTTGATTGGCTTTCAATGGCTTTGAGGCTTTTTGAAGATCGGTATTCATAAAGAATTGGGAATGAAGAATGGAGAAAACTTAATTGATTACGATCGCGGTCCAGTGGCCGATGGTGATGCGATCGGTGGGTTTTAATGGATAGTCTTTCATCGGGACCAAATCAATCCCATTAATCTGAGTTCCATTGGATGATCCGATGTCTCGTAGGACTAGTTGTCCGTCGCTCTGAGCATCCAGTAGTGCGTGACGCGTAGAAACGGCGGTGTCCGAGTCTAGGGCGATTTCAGGGACGATCGCTCGTGCAGCACTGTTGCGCCCAATTAAATGCGTAGTGCCGGGTTGAAGGGTTAATGTCCGATCGGGTTGTGCGATCGGCGGCGGTGGACTTTCGGCGGTAGCGAGGGTTGGGTCGATTGTGATTGTGATTGTCCAAATTGTGGCAGTTTGGACGGGTGGCGGGGGTAAATCAGCGGGCGGATTGGGGATATTGGCGATCGTGGGTGCGATTGTGGGAATGTCTAGCGGCGGGATAACGATCGGGGGTAAATCCATAGGCAATCCACCTGATTTACCTGTTTCAAAATTGTGACCACAGATTTCGCAAAATTTCCCTTCGCTAATTTCGTGAATCGTTCCGCAGTCAGGGCAGGAAAGGGTTTTATTTAAAGAAGTTGAGTTACTAATGCCAACGCTAGAACTAACGCTAGGGTCGATACGGGTTCCACAGACAGAACAAAAGTCTGAATCACTAGATGAATGGCCTTTGGGACAGTTATAAAGCATGGCGTAGGTCGTGATGTTCTAAAGTTAGAGTGAAAACTAGCGATTGATTCGAGTGGTTTTGGTCGATCGGGTTTCGAGAGCCATTTCGTCTTCTTTACGAACTTCACGACGAATGCGAATGGTTCCGGTCGCTGCGTCTTCGATGTCTACAACTTTTCGCAAAAGCTTCATAGTGGCTTCGTTGCCAGATTCGTCCGAAAGCTGTACGGCTTTGGACAGTTTGGCCGTGGCTACTTCAAAATTGCCTTGGGCGCGGGCTTCCATGCCTTCATGAATCACTTGAGCGAGTTCGGCTTGTCCGGTGTAATGGGCCACGGTGCGATCGATTTTAGCTGACCTCACCTCGTCGTCCGTCCAGATGGCAAGAATTCGAGTTTCAGCAACCTTGGTCTCGACTCCATTTTGGCTATAAACTAAGCTGGCTCGGCCTGCTAGCATTTCATCCCCGACATTTCCAGCATTAACTTGAATGCAGAAATGGTAATCACGAGATTCTTGATTTCCCCATGCACCTGTTGGGTAATCTGCAATCTGTCCAGTAATCGCCTTTGCTTTGTTCGTAATGTCTAAAATTTCTGGACTCACCTGTTTACAAAACAAAACCTTCGC
>JANXNM010000346.1 GCA_025354065.1 Synechococcales cyanobacterium 340R_concoct_173_sub
TCAATTCAGTGATTTCAAGCGAGGTCAGCTAACGGCCAATACGATGAGGGATTTTGCCAAAACCGAAGTCCTTATCAACAAACTCCCCACGACACTCACCACCGCGATCGAAATTCGGGACTGGTTAATGGAAGTGCCCGACGGGAAGGACAAGCCGCGCTATGCAAATGAACGGGTCCGCCGCGTCCTGGTCAGCCTCAACGCCTGTTGTAATTGGGCCTACAACAGTGAACTCATCAACCAAAACCCTTTCAGCGGCCTCTCTAAGGAAATCCGCAAAACCAGCCACATCGAAAATCAGTGGACTGCTTTTGCACCCGATGAACGGCTCGCCATCATCGATCGCTTTGAAAAGCAAAATCCTTACTACGCCCCATGGGTGAAGTTTCTCTTCTGGACTGGGTGTCGTCCATCAGAAGCGTCGGCGCTAACTTGGGAACAAATCACCCCAGACCTCAGCGCAATTCACTTCGTGCGAGCCGCCCAACCCGGAATGGCTATTCAACCCACCAAAACCAGAAAAGATAGATTCTTCCCCGTTAACGATCGGTTGAGATTCTTCCTATTAGGATTACGTCCCGAACCCATGGACCGATCGCTCATCCTATTACCAGGCGAGAAAGGTGGGCGAATGGAGTTTCACAATTTTGGAACTCGACACTGGAAACCACTCATTGAGGAAATGGTGGAAGAGAGCTTAGTTTTCCGATACATGGGCCAATATCATTGCCGTCACACCTGGATCACCATGGCTCTTGAATCGGGGATGGATGTCAACGACATTGCTTACCTTTCAGGCAATAGTCCGAACATCATCTACCGCCACTACGCATCCCGAAATAGAAACATAAAAGTCCCTGAGTTCTAAGCAGAACCAGGGACTTTTTAGTAGTATGTGAATGGCTCAAACACATGCCAGGACGGAGATTTGAACTCCGGACACGTGGATTTTCAATCCACTGCTCTACCAACTGAGCTATCCCGGCTTGCTAACTCCTTGCGAGCGCTTAACTAAGTTAGCAAACCTTATGGATGTTGGCAAGTCTTCTTTCTGAAATTTTTGAAATCATCGGGTTTCTCACGGGGGGAGACGATCGCAAGGCAAAAACCGTGAGTACAATAGACAAGTAAAAAATAGACATTAGTTTTGCTGTAGAAGAGAGTATGACCAGTCGCCGCCGTTCAACGCCTTGGATTCAAACTTGGGCGCGCCCCATTATTGGTGGAGTTGCAGGTCTAGGCTTGCTGAACACCACATACTTGACCTACATGAAGTTTTTCGGTGGGGACACTTCTTGTGCAACGGGAAGCTGCCGTGTGTTGGCGAGTCCCTATGCCGTGTTTTTTGGGCAGCCGTTATCGGTGTTTGGGATGCTGGCCTATGCAGGGATGATGATTCTAGCGATCGCACCTCTTTTTGTGAATGAAGAAAGCAACCGATCGCTTAAGCGCACCTTAGAAGAGAAAACCTGGATGCTGCTATTTCTAGGTGCGACGGGGATGGCTCTGTTTAGCGGCTGGCTCATGTACATTATGTTTTCGCAATTCGTGGCACCCTTAGGACTCGCTGGAGTCTGTCCGTTTTGTTTGGCCTCCGCCACCTTCGCCGCCATTATGTTTGGTATGACGCTGTTGGGACGGGACTGGGACGATAAGGGAACGCTGATTTTTCAGGGAATTCTGGTGGGAATCGCGACTTTGGTTGTGACCTTTGCGGGGAGCGGAAGCCTGACATCAGCAGCGCCTACTACTGGAGCCATTACAAATGCGGCTGGTAATACGTTCTTTTTGGTAGATACGACTTCGGGTGATTCTGAAACCCAACTGGCTAAGCACTTGAAAGCAACAGGGGCAAAAATGTATGGCGCTTATTGGTGTCCCCATTGTTGTGAACAGAAGCAGCTTTTTGGCAAAGAAGCCATGAAAGAATTTAATTATGTTGAATGCGCTGATGATGGTAAAAATGCCGACGCGAAAGCTTGTGCCAGCATCCGGCCAGAAGCTGAAAAGCAAACTGGACAGTCCTTTGGGTTCCCGAGTTGGGAAGTGGGAGGGAAGTTTTATGCGGGTCGTCAAACGTTGGCTGATTTAGCTAAAAATTCAGGCTATACGGGGCCAAAAGATTTCAAAAATGCATTCCAGGTCTGTCGTCAACCCTAATTTCAACCCTAGGTATTCATAGATTTTCTAAAAAACAATCCAAAACTTGAATCGATCGAGATCTTTTGCCATTTCTCGATCGATTCTTTCGATCGCAATTTTCTAAACATGACGCACAATATAGACACTTATTTTGTGTTTCTGGGGCTAAGCCGATGAATACCCGATTAAATACTAGGTCGCTTTTCCTATGTGCGGCCCTGAGTCTGAATGCTGTCGTCACTCTTTTGCCTAGCCCCCAGAGCGCCAACGCCTATATTACCCGCCAAGAAATTCGAGTTGAGCGCCTCAAGAGTGAACCCTATGAAGCATTTATTCGTCGATCGGAATTGGTTCTGCGGGCCGCTCTTCAACGAGGCTTCGATCGGGATGTGGTCATGAGTTCGATGTTTATTTTTATCATCGGTCAACATCAAGGAATGGAAGCGCCTGTTATGAGTGTTGAAGTCAGCCGATCGCAATGGCAAAGCCGTCCTGATGCACGAGTTTGGGCCACTTATTACCGGATGTCTCAGACGTTACTGGGCTTCGGCTATGCTTCAACGCCGGATCTCCTAGGAGGAACAGCTCCCGTTCAGCCGTTTCCCCCTTCCACGCCCCAACCGATTAAACAATTGCCTTTGCCTACTAGTAAGCCGTCTGTGAGAACCAAAAAAACGGCCATCCCCACCCCAAACCCCTCTCCAACGCCAATCGTCCCAGCCAACCCATTTGCTATCCCAACCCCAGCCCCAACTCCCACTCCTGTGCCCTAGTTTCCTTCGTAAATTTTGCTAGCGAATTTCGACATCCCTTTAGCCCTGTCACTTAATGCCACCGTGAACTCAACTCCTTCTCCTGAATCTCCGATCGATCCCCAAATGCAGCAATCTATAGAACGTCTTCATCACTTGACGGTGTGGGGACGATGGGCTGTGGTTACGGGGCTGTGGCTGACTGTGGGGAGTTGGAGTCTTTGGCAAATGCGGAGAGTGTGGGAAGTGGCTTGGGAGTATTTCACTTGGTCGGCGATTCGGGTGGGAATTATGTTTCATCCGTTGGCGACGATCGGGCTGGGGCTATGTATTGGCATGACGCTCAGTGTTTTGATTTGGCAAAGTCGCAATATTATTTGGGGATTGCCAGAAGCTGAACAACTATGGCTTCAGCAGCGAGTTCTCAAAATTCAGCAACAGGGTCCGTCGCATCCGCTGTGGGCTAAGGTTTATGGTGATCACTCGAAGACCAATCAATCGAACTAAAGGATTCTATGCAGTTACAGACGGTAGTGATTACCTACAAAGCAGGCAATCGGATCGCAGAACGGACAGCAAGGCAAAGTGCGGAGGTTCTCGAAGCTAGAGGTTCGACGGTTTTAGTGGGTGCTTCGGGAGCCTATGACAATCCCTATCCTGCATTTATTGCTTGTAGCGATCGACCGATCGACCTAGCCGTGGTGTTAGGGGGTGATGGAACCGCATTGGGAGCAGCTCGGTATTTAGCCCCTGAGGGGATTCCGATTTTGGCCGTCAATATTGGTGGGCATTTAGGATTTTTGACCGAATCTGCCGATCAGTTTGATAGCGAAACAACCTGGGATCGCTT
>JANXNM010000508.1 GCA_025354065.1 Synechococcales cyanobacterium 340R_concoct_173_sub
ATAGCAACGCTAACTGCCACTGTTTCATGAACATCAAGACCGTAATCGATAACATCAATACCAAATCACCAATAATCCCGATCGCGCCCGTTGAAAACACTTCTCCTAGAGCATCCACATCGCTAGTCAACCGAGTGATCAATTTGCCAACGGGAGTCCGATCGAAAAAACGAACCGCTAACGAAGTTACATGGGTAAATAAATCACTACGAATATCGGCGGTAATCCGCTGCCCCGATCGTTGGACCAGAAATCCTTGGGTCGAATCACAAATAACGCGGGCCACCATGGTCGCCAACAACAACAATGCAATGATATTGAGTCCGTCAGTGATGGGAATATTTTTTAAAAACGACCATCGAGAATCTTCTTGGCGCAGCAACGATACCACTTGGCCCACAATAATCGGCTGCACCGCCCGCGCTAACGCTGCTGGAATTAATAAACAAATAGCAACAATGATGATGCGAGCATTTCGGCGGGCGTAGGGGACAAGTCTTAGAAATAACCGCCAGTCGCTTGGTTTTTCTTCGGAGTGGGATGCGATCGTCATGAAGTGGAGCCTAAATCTCGTAAAGCTGCATATTATTGTCTCGCATTAAGCTGCATTCGATACTACATTCTGACGTAAATCTAAATTCAATCAATTTAAAATCAGTCACACACAACTGATCACGCACCAATTACATACTTTCGCCATTCTTGATGTGATCCGGCCTTAATGTAACGCGAGACTTCGTAATACAGACTGCTATGGGGTTGATGAGGCTGCCTTGATAAGGGCATTCCCGCTTCTTTAGGTGTACGATTTCCCTTTTTCGTATTGCAGCGACTGCAAGCAATGACAACATTGTCCCAGGTATCTTTTCCACCCCGCGATCGAGGAATAACATGATCTAACGTCATCAGGCTTCCTGTCACACCACAATATTGACAGCTACAGTCATCGCGATAAAGCAGATTTTTGCGGGTTAACGGCACATCATTGTAGGGAATACGAACATACTGGCGCAGTCTAATGACGGAGGGCATGGGAAAATCCGCATAGATAACACGTCCCGTCTCTTCGAGTTGCTCGGCTTTGCCTTTGATTAATAAAACAACTGCTCTCCGCCAACTTGTGAGATTCAGCGGTTCGTAGGAGGCGTTGAGGACCAGAACCTTACTCATTGAATGGGTGGGTGATGAATTATCATGAATTATGTTTAATGCTAGCACAATTTCATTAGACCTGCTGTTGGTTAGCAATTAGGCGATTTGGGTTAAATTTCGCTGTTATATAGCAGGTTGCGGTCAGCCGCGTTGTTTTTATTTTCGGTCACTTTTAAATTTTTGAAGTAAAATCCGACTCAAGTGCATAGATTATTTTGGACAGTAGACCGTATGGTGTGTGCACTTAAGATTGATTAATTGAAATCTACAGACTAGTGTGTGGGGTGATGATTGTGACGGAATCGATCAAGCTAGAAGAACGATCGCGGTGGAGTGAAAATACTTTTGGGGCGTTTTTTAATGCAAATATGCCAAAATATGATTCTGTTTCAAACATTGATAGTGAACTGAATAATATAGGAATAAGTATGAGCTATTCGCCAATTCCTCCAGAGCAAGACCCATCTATTATTCAGGCGGCTCGGGAGATTTATGAAACCTACTATACTGTTCATCCTGAGGTAACTGAATTACCATTGGGCGTTGCGATCGATCGCACAAGCTATCGCGGAAAACTGATTTTCAAACAAAAACCAGCATTGTTACCAAAAGAATGTTTTATTCCATTTAGTTCAATTGATGCACGGTAATATTGATGCGCGGTAATTTAGGGTGATTAGTGGTGATGGACGTTTTATTTGACGGTTCGGCGATTCTACTCGTTGCAATTTTAGGAGCGTCCATTGGTAGTTTTCTGAATGTGGTGGTCTATCGATTACCCGCCGGAATTTCCTTAAGCCATCCGCCCTCACGCTGTCCCGATTGCTTAACACCGCTTCGTAAACGGGAAAACATTCCGATTTTTGGCTGGTTGATCTTGAAAGGGAAGTGCGCCCATTGTGGTGTTTCAATTTCACCGCGCTATCCGATCGTTGAGACGTTGGTAATGCTGTTGTTTTTAGCAACATTTTTGTTTTTTGGCTTTTCGTTACGGACGATCGGCTATTGGGTTTTTATTAGTTTTTTGTTGGCTTTAGCATTAATTGATCTGGATACTTTAATGTTATCAAATCGGTTGATGAAATCTGGATTATTGATTGGTTTAGCGTTCCAAACAGCGATCGCGACGGGCAATGGTTCGGAGTTATCTAGTGTTTGGGGTTTCTTGTGGGCGGTGTTTTCGGCGGTGTTGGGGCTTTGGTTATTGGATGTTGTGACGTGGATTGGTCGTTTATGCTTTGGACCGAATGCGATGGGCGGCGGCGATGCGAAACTGTTTGCAATGATTGGGGCATGGTTGGGTTGGAAGTTGATGTTGATGTCTGGTTTTTTGGCCTGTTTGGCTGGAGTTATTTTTGGGTTTGGGGCGATCGCACTTAATATATTGAAGCGCGGTAATCCAATGCCCTTTGGACCGTTCTTAGCATTAGGTGCTATTGTATCAATCTTTTATG
Source organism: Synechococcales cyanobacterium 340R_concoct_173_sub (assembly GCA_025354065.1). The sequence continues at coordinate 2,607 of JANXNM010000508.1, forward strand.
GTGAGTTTTTGACATCTAGCTATTGGATGATGATGGGTAAATTGTATGGTAGTTAGTTGTATAACAATTATTAGCTTATTGAAATGATAAGAAGATTAAAGTCTGGTTTGATTCATCTGATGTCGGATCAGTCTTGGCATCATGGATTGAAACGCGTTGAAAAAATTACAGCTAAATTTCTATCGATCGCACTGGTCATTGTGATTTTCATTTCACTTTTTGATCTCAGTCGTGTGCTAGTTCAGGAGATCATTTTGCTTCGAGTTAGTGTTTTGGGAAAGAGTTTATTTAATTTATTTGGCTTGTTCTTAAATGTTCTGATTGCATTGGAGTTACTGGAAAATGTTGGTGGCTATCTTCAAAAGAATGTGAGGCAGGTGGAGTTGGTAATTGTCACGGCAATGATTGCGATCGCCCGTAAGATTATTATTCTGGACTTTGAAAAAATCTCTTCAGAAGAGTTAGTTGCCCTAGCATTATCCATGTTGGCCTTGGCTGCAAGCTATTGGGTTATCCGAAAAACTTCTTCTAATGGTTCTGATTCCTAAGATTGAAATCCCTAAGACTCAAATCCCTAAGACTCAAATATAAATTTTAGATTTACTTCTTACGTGAAAAGCTCCGATCGCGATCGGAGCCTCTTGGTACCTAAACTTAAATTTAATTAAAACTAGGCGGCACCATTTCTAGAATTAGAGCTAATATCAGGACCATTAATCAAATCACTTACTGCCTCATTCAACACGCTTGGATTCATAAAGATAATCTTTGAATTATCACTCTTACTCATCGCCTCATTGGATGCTACGTAATCTTTCGCAATCAAGTAATGCAACATTGCCTTTGGATCGTCTGAACCCTGTAACGCCTCAGCAATCTGCTTAATAGAATTCACGGTGGCGCTAGTCGTCGTCATGGTTGCTTGGCCTTCAGTCTTGGCTGCGATCTGCTTCTCTAAGGAATCGCGTACAGTCTGAGACAGAATGATTTCTTGGACATCAACCCGAACCACTTCCACACCCCAAGAATCCGCAGGCTTCTGCAATTCCAGCTTCAAGGCTTGATTTATTTTGTTCATCGCCGACATTGCTTCATTGAGATCCAACTGACCAATCTCATTTCGCATTACACTCAGAACTAAATTTGTCAGCGATGCTTCAAGATCCTCGACTTTGTAGTAAGCCGTATACAAATCTTTAATCTTCCAATACACCACTGCATCCACCTGAATGGGCACAGAATCTTTGGTAATGGCATTTTGTGGAGCAATATCCAACAATTGTTCGCGGACCGTATCGACCACAACACTGTCCATCAACGGGACAACAAAATTAAGCCCAGGCTGTAACGTGCGTTGATATTCTCCCAATCGCTGCACTAAGCCCTGATCACCTTCTTCGATAATGCGAACCGAGCCAATTAAATATCCCGCAATCATGAGGGTAATGGCACCCAAAATGGACTCAATCATAATGCTGTCCTAGTAATGAAACTGGCTGTGAGCCTAAAGATTAATGCTGACGACAGCTCTAGTGTAGTCGTTCTCCTTAAAAGTGACACGACACAATTTAAGAAAATTCTCTCACCATCATTCTGATTAGCGCCGATTAGCGTCGATCGTTCCACGCATTCCCAATCCCTTTAATAATTCCTTGCCCCACCAGTCCGATTCCGCGCCCCACAACTTCCGTTAACACATAAACCACGCTCGTCCCAATCAATGCGAATACCGATCGTAGCCTGGGTGAAATGGCATCCCGTGTTTCTAGTACTAACGTGACCGCTAAAGGCAACCCAGATAATGCGGCTAATTCACGCTGACGAGGCGCATAAATAGCTGTTTCTCCAATGCCATTTCCGGCTAAATAAAGCAGACGATGTTTGCTCTCAAAAATATCCGTTGGCCTATCCAGCCACCGATCGCGACGATAGCGCCAAGATAAATCATTACGAAACTCCATCAATTCTCGACTCGATGCATATCGAATTTTGAAATATCGTGCCTTCACCCACTCCACATCACTAAATTGATTCAACAAGGGCTGAATTATCGCATTAGCCAACCGCAGTACTGTGTTCTCCAGCAACAACAACGCTCGATCGTCCGCTTGAGGCGTTCCCACACCATAGGGCTGATTATTCAAACTCAACGGCATTCCCCATAAACCATAGGCCACCCAATCGGCCACCAATGGAATACGCTTCAGTAGACCATTTACCCTAGCCGCAGATTGCTGCAATCCATTTGCTAATGACGGTTCTGATTCGCAGCGGAAAAACTGAATCACTACAATTTCCCATACGGTTTCTAGCATCACTGGAATTCGATCGTGCAAGGCCGCCAGCCCAATCTCCCGCAGTTGCCCGACCTCCGCCTGTAATACCGTTGCGATCGTTGTTAAGAGTGCCACTTGCATTTCTATTGTCAACACATCAATTTCCAAGGCGATCGCAAGCAAATTGTCCAAACTGGAAATAGGCGAAATTCGTGCTGCTTCTAGTTTTAAAATCAACCGATCGAACATCTCCCGTAGCGCAGTCTCACGCCCACTCTCAGTCCCCCTCTCAAGTTGACGATCGGAAGAATTTGACGATCGGATTAAAGACGACCCTAACCTCCGCTTCGACACACTTGATCCGTTGGGCGGATTAAATCGAGAAGATGGCTTCACCAGACGAGATTCTCGCTGTATTTCGCTTGTGATCTGAGTGCGCGGCGGCATCATTTTTGGCCCGATCGTTTTTGGCGTGATCATTTGCTGAGCGATCCACCGCGCCGTCTGAATTTCCCGAATGCGTCCTTGCAAAAACCATCGCATCGGACGATTGAGCCGTCGAGTCCGAAGCTGAATATCTAATTGAGCGAGTTGACGATCGTACAAAGTAAACTGTGTAAGCTGTCCGTCCAGCAGTCCATCCCGCCGACCAGTCCCCGCCAATCTTCCTAAAGCTGCAATCGCTGGACTAACCACAACCCGAGATGGCTTCATCGCTCCTTCTATGGGTCGTAATGTCTGCAACAATTCCAGTAAACTCTCAGGCCGATCGCCCGTCCACCAATACCCATCTGCCCCTAATAACCGAGCATTACTGTTCGATGCTGGCAACGTTCCTAGAACCACTATTTTAGCTTCCCTCGCCACGACACCGATCGCCGCCACAATAGGAACAAGCTGATCCAAATTTAAATTAGTAGATCCAAGCAAAACTAACTCCGCCGCATCAGGGGTCGATCGCAGCGCATCCAACCGGACTAATCCCAGCTCTAATCCCTCACATTCGGCCACAATCTGCCAGATAATAGAATTCTGCAACAAAAAACTCAGCATCCACCGTCGCGCCTCATCCGGCTCAATCAACACACAGAGAATTGGACGATTTGACGATCGGCCTAGCTCAAACTGACTCATAACATCTTATTCCCGCAGATTCTGACATCAAGGCGTGGGCGGTGGAACTGGATCAACGGGCGGTTCCGATCGCACAGACGGAAGAGCAACGGGTTCTGGCGATCGGGCTGGAGCAGCAGGTTCAGAAGGCAACGGTTCTGGATCTCGCTGCGGGTCTGAATCGCGTTTTGGCTCCGTCACCTCAGCCGATCGGGAACGACGAATGGCGGCTCGCTCTGATGACCATTGTGAAATAGATGACTGGGCCTCGCGGGATACTAAACTACTGCTCACGCCCGAAGCTATATCGATCGCTTGAGTCAAGCTACCCTGTGCGGCCAATGCTGCGGCTCGTTCCATGGTCGACCGATCGGCAATGGCCTGAAGTTGATCGCCCCATCCCCCGATCGATCGTTGTGCATCACTATAGAGCGCACGACTCGATGCAATTTTCCGGGCCGTCTGAATCGCCTGACTCAACTGACCCGAATTTGCCTGAGACTTCGCCAAACCTAAAATAGGTTGATCTTCAATAATCTGTGCCTGAGCAATCCAACCATTCTTTTGACGTTGAGCTTCCACGTATAGCGCTCGCCCCTTGCCAATCTTCTCCATTAATGTGGCTGCTGCATTAAATTGATCTATAGTACCCAACTTCGCCAGCTTCTCACCCTGGGCAATCAACGGTGCATCTTCCAGGCGCTCCACAGACTTCCGCCACTGGGCCACAAACGTCTGGGCCATGATTCGGCTGGGTCGCTCAGGTCCAATTTGTTCTGCCTGAGCAATCGCACTATGCAATAGCGGCAACGTGCCCAAATTTGCCATCGTCCGTGCCGTTTCAAGCTGTACTATATCGTCTCTACGTTCATTCAATTTTGGTCTCAAGGCTGCCGCATCTTTCCCAAATCGACTGTCACCAGGAATTTGAGCGAGGAGCTGATTGGCAAACACCAAGCGGCCCATCTGCTGTAATAACGGCACTCTCAGGTCAATGCTCCCTTGATCTGACACCCCATAGGCTTGGGCCAATTGAGCAAATTGACTCTGTTCTGGAGTTAGTGCAATATTCGACGGGATTGAGGTAATCAGGGTGTTTGCGACGGCTGAATTTTTCTTTTGTAGCAATTGCACGATCGCTAAATCAAACACTTGATTGCGCCATTGTTCAACATCTTTCACCGCCGTTTTCCATACGAAAGTCTTGCGATTGATCGGATCCGTCAATGCGATCGCACGGCCCAAGTCCTCTGGCTTATGAGACTTGGCAAACTGCTGAGCTTGTTTCAACACAGATCCTGCAACTTTTTCTGCCTCAAATTGTTGCCGAATTTCAGTGAGTCGCTTTTGCCAAGATGGATCCGCAATAGTCGCCAACTTAGCTAAATGCCCGGACGCTTCCTCCCAATATTGCTTTTTTAAGGCCACTTGAATTTTGTCGTAAAGCTTCTGGCCAATATTGCGGGCTTCTTGCCATCCAGTCATCTCCTCACGAGTTTCCTTATAGATCGGGCTATTTTGAGGAATGTGCTGAGCCAGTGCAATAGCTCCATCCAAATCCTGTTTATCTAACCGATCGCGGGCCACCACCATCAACTGATCCGACCATGCCGCTAAGGACTGAGACGCTTGGCCATAAAGCGGATGTAGCTTATCCCAATCTTTAACCAAATCGATGGCCTTCAAAATATCATCCGGGTTGCCCGACTGGGCTGAGAGTTGTGAACAATACAACCGCTGATTATCTGGCGACCAAGACGAGATTTTACCGCAGTCTGCCACGGGAGGCACCTTAGACAACCACCACACCGCTGCCGATCCCGTGCCTACGGTCAAGGCAATAATTCCTGTCAAGATGAACGTCCAACGTTGCCGCTTAATGGAGGGATATAGGCGATCGAAAACAGCCTTAGAATGCCGCTTCAACAATGCTCCTGTCCATAGCACCCCCCGCCCTGCACCCTTAACAACCCCTCCCACCCCCGACAATCGAGCCTTCAAGAATGTTTTTCGACGTGCTCTTGCCCGTGCCAGTTTTCGAGTCTTGCGCCGATCGCCTCTCAAGTGAGAGACAGGTAATACAGGGACAGTCTCAAATTCAGACCCGTCAGACTCGTAGTCATCTGAAACATCATCGGCAAAGTCATTTTCAGGAATCACACTAAACTGCTCGGGCCGAGCGATTGAGTCCGCTGGAATTCTAGCTAAAGAATCTTGGTATGCCTGAATTTGAGCCGATCGCGCTTCTTCTAATCGAGCCTCTTCTAATCGTCGCAATCGGGGCGGCTGGATGGTAGGGGTAAACTCACGATCGATAACAAGCTCATCCACCGGATTGAGATTCACAGCAGCGTCAAGATCATCAGACGAGATCAGGTCATCGGATTGCTTTTTTGACGAAAAAATACGATTAAAGATAGAACGGGAGGATTTGCTGACCATGATTCATTGACTCATTCACAGGGGCGATAAACGGGACTGAACTGTGGCCGGGGAACGTGGAAAATTCGAGTTGATGCCCATTGAAACATGGATTTTCTATTCTGGACGATCGCAATTTCCAATCCGCGTTTTCACTTATTGCACGACTCAGAGTTCAATAAATTTTTCCAGCTCAAGGCAGACCAATCGGGATGTTTCTGGGCTGGTTTGCAACTTTACTGGTAATCTCGATTACCAATTTGCTTAAAGGTCCGCAGCAGGCACTTTACGATGACCATAAAAGTCGATGCGATACTCAGTGATTTTTATCCCTGTTTCGGCTTCTATTTTCTGCAAGATTTCGATCGGAATCTCCACATTTACATCCAAAATTTGTTGAGTATCTAGGCAATTAACGTGACTGTGAGCTTCACTGATGTTGCCATAAAGCCGCCCGTCTGCCCGATCGATGCATTCAATAATGCCCTGATCCGACAACGCCTCTAAATTCTGATAGACCGATGTGTGGCCGATGTCCTTGCCCTGTTGATTTAACCTGTCATAAATCGATCGTGCCGACAAATGTTCTTGGTCGGTCCACAGCAGTTCTAATATATACCGTCGTTGACGACTCAAACGCATTCCAAGCGCCTGACATCGACTCACCGCTTCATCTAGCGAGCGAATGGCCGATGGTTTGGTGGATGATTTTAGGGGGGACGTGACGATCGGCAGGAATTCCATAGGACGAGCGAAATTTTAAACAGTTAATTAGGATGAAGATGTGTAGCGAGTTAAGAACAAGATCTTTAAACTAAATGAGTCCAAAGATTCTGTAAGAGTGTTGGCTCTGTTCTATCACAATTCAAGTCAAACTCGCTACCAGTTTGTTTTAGTCAACAACTTCTTAGAAATCCTTTCTAGCGCTGATGAAATAGACAAACAGAACCCGATCGCATGATTGGGCAAGGACTTGTCTTCATGGGAATCCCTAACACCTCCAACCGCTTCAAATTCACAAAGGATCCCAAATCGGAAATTCCCGCTAGATCCAACGGTGTGTCATTCAGCGTCAACACTTGCAATCCAATCAATCCGACGATCGGTCGCACTGTCCGCACTAACGACGAATTCAGACGCAACTCCACCAAAAATTGCAAGCTAGTCAATGGACTTAAATCCTCAACTAAGGTCCGGCTTGCATTCAGCTTCGTTAACTCACTCAAGCTCCCAAGGGGCGCAATATCTTGCACGGGATTTCCGGCGATCGATACCTCTCCTAGCTTTTTCAAGCCGAGCAACGGTGAAATATCCTCCACTCGCGAATCTTCAACCACCACGCGTCGCAATTCAGTCAATCCTTTCAAGCTAGACAAATCCTTGACTCGGCTGCCCCGCACCACGATCGATTTCAACTTACTCAACTTCGCGATCGGTCCTAGGTCAACAATTGTGTTCTGACTTAACACCAGCGCTTCTAATTGGCCCAAGTCCCCAATCGGAGATAGGTCATAAATTCCGGCTCCGGTCAAATCCAACACCTTCAACTTGGCCAAATTCGACACCAACCGATCGCACTCCTTTGTTCCCGCCACCCGCGTTAAGGCATCGACTGTCCGCCGCCGATCGTCATCTAGTGCGCCATAGCCCAAACACCATTTGCCAAACGGATGATTCACCGCCTTAATATCGGTTTTAGGTTCTTTGGATGGTTTTGCTGAAGTCCCGTTCTTTTGAGGCTTTGCAATCACCAACTTAGCCGTGATGGTCCGATCGGATGGATTCGCGTGACTGACCGAAGTAAATCCCAATACCAACCCTGTTATTGCGACCGAACCCAAAAGCATCTTCATCCCAAAAGCCCTAAAAACACCCCTCAAAGTACACGAAAAATCTACTCCCGATCGATCGCCTCAAATAATCCCACCAAAACAACATTAGAAAGCAACAATCCTTCTGGTTCAGAAAGCCTCACCGAATCCTCATCCACCCGCACCAATCCCGATGTGACAAAAGGTCTCAATCCCACGATCGCCTCCTCCACCAACGCCGTCCCAAACCGATCGACCAGCGGCCCAAGCTCAATCCCCTTGACCAAGCGCAACCCCATCATCACCCGCTCTAGAAAAATCTCCCGCTCCCGCGCCTCAGAATTCTTTTCACCGATTTTATAATCCTGGATATTTTTCTCCCTCTCTTGGTCACTCACCCACTCAAAATACTCTGCTCTCGTCCTAGCGCGTCCCAGCCTCACCCCATCCACAAAACTCGTCGCCCCCATACCAAACCCATAAAACGGCAACCCTGACCAATACACCCGATTGTGCCGACATTCAAACTCAGGCGATCGGGCATAACTCGATACCTCATAGCGCCCAAATCCCACCGCACTCAACCGCTCTGCCGTCATCCGATACATCTCCACCACCTCTTCTTCGAGGGGCACATTCAGACGGTTTCGATCGCTCAGCTTGCCAAAAACTGTCCCCGGCTCAATCGTCAAGTCATACACCGACAAATGAGTTGAACCCGCTTCGATCGCCAACTCCAACGACTCCCGCCACATTGATAATGTCTGCCTTGGCAACCCTGACATCAAA
>JANXNM010000555.1 GCA_025354065.1 Synechococcales cyanobacterium 340R_concoct_173_sub
CGCCCTAATCCTTTCATCCGCGCATACAAACGCACTTGTCGCAATTCCCAATGATTCAAGGCGTAAGCTGGTAAAAATGCTAACTCCCCATAGAGCCGATCGGCCCGATGACAACGGCTAAAGTGCTTCCAACGATCGCGATTTTGGGCATGTTCCGGATTGGGAATGCCGCCATGTTCACCATAGTTACGGAACGGAATGTAGCAGACTAAAGAACGCGATCGTAAAAAGCTCTCGACTTCAGAATCCCAAGCACTATAACTACGTTCTCCGTACGTTAACCGGATTTTTTCGGCCAACTCTAAAAGCCCAACAGCCCCATTTGGAGTCACTACATAAGCCACCGTTGAGACCGAAAATCCCTCGGCAAAACCATCCGCTGTTACCGAATAAAGCTGCGATGCGCAAGTATAGAGCCATGCCACACCCGTCCTATTGTCCATCACGTCACAGGGCATAGGCAAATTAGCGAACCCCTTTACGGGAACAAAATCAGCTTCAATAATTAGTGCGGCCTTTCCCGCTGCAACAATTTTGCGCCAAGCTTTACAGTGATTCATCAAGCAACCATAGCTGCGGGAAAAATCAGATGGAAGCTCGCCTTCAACTTGACGCAATACTTCATAGGGCAGTTGCTCACGATGAAATATTGATTCTAAAAGCGTTGTATCTTCCTGATAAGCAATCACAAACGTTCGATCGAGCGCCTGACGCAAAGGATATTTTTCTGAAGCAATACTATTCATAGGCATAGAAACAGGTCAGAAATTTTACTTCCCTAGCATTCCCGAGTTTTGTCGCTTTTTACTATTTTAGTGATGAATTGGGTTCCTACTCCGATCGGTCGTTCGCCAAAAGAACTTCCCCTTTCAACATTCGACCTGCCGCATCCAACAAAGCTTCCTCTAAATAAGGCTTCGTGAAATACCCGCTAGCCCCAAGAGATGAAGCCATCTGACGGTGACGATCGGCACCGCGTGAAGTTAACATTGCGATCGGGAGAGCCTTGAGCACGGGATCCTTCTGAATCCGTGAGAGCAGTTCCAGTCCGTCCATACGAGGCATTTCAATGTCACAGAAGACAATATCGCAGGGAAGTCCAGCCCGTAGTTTTTCCCAGGCTTCTTGACCATCGCGGGCTTGCTCAACTCGATAGCCGACTTTATTGAAGGTCATGGATAACAATTCTCGAACCGTAATCGAATCATCCACAATAAGGACCATGGGTTCAGTCTTAACAGGCTGTATTTCTTGAGGTGGCGGCGAATTTTGATCCCACATGCTACCCGCATCCCGTCGGATATGGCCCATGGAAAGATCAATCAACTCAAGAACATCGGCGATCGGCATAATTCGACCATCTCCGAGAACTGTCGCTCCGGCAATCCCGACAGGCTTAGGCACTGGGCCTTCAAGTTGCTTAATTACAATTTCCTGTTCGCCAATCACCTGATCGACTTGTAAGGCTAGGTAGTTACCCACACTCCGCAGGACAACGACTGAAATCATGTCTTCTTCCTGGTTCCCGCCGTAGACATTGCCTCGTCCGAGGTGACGATTGTGGGCGAGGAGTTCGGTGAGTGGACGAAGCACCAACTCAGAATCGCGCCAACGAATATAAGGTTGGCCTTCAGCATTGATCAATAGGCGATCCTTTGGCATGTCTAGCATGTCTTCCACACCATCCATCGGGAAGGCGATACGAGCACGATCGCTAACACAACATAAGGCTTTGGAAATACTCAACGTTAAGGGCAAGCGAATGGTGAAAGTTGTACCGCGATTGAGGCTGGAGTCGGTGGTGACAGATCCACGAATTTCACTCAAACTGGTGCGAACAACATCCATACCCACGCCCCGGCCCGCGAAGTCATCGGCTTGGTCACGAGTGGTGAAACCAGCATGGAACAGTAGATCATAGACATCCAAGCGACTCATGGTTTGAGATTCAGCGGCACTGATTAAACCTTTTTCAATAGCTTTAACTTTGACCCGTTCGATGTCGATGCCCGCGCCATCGTCAGATACGGAAATAACGGTTTGGTTTCCTTGATAAAAAGCCCGAATGGTGATGCGTCCAGTGTCAGATTTTCCAGCGCGCCGACGTTCTTCTGGCGTTTCAATTCCGTGAGTAATCGCATTGTTTACCAAATGGGTCATTGGATCATACAGATGCTCTAGAAGCATTTTATCAATAGGCGTTTCACGGCCCTCAATCACCAATTCTGCTTGCTTACCACATTTCATGGCAATATCTCGTACCGCACGGGGCATCCGATCGGCGGTTTGGGCAAAGGGCACCATGCGCGATCGGGTCAATCCTTCTTGAAGCTGCGTCGTGACTTGACGGAACATCCGCGTTACTTGGTCGGTTTCGTCAACGATGAATTCAATATCTGAGGCAGATTCCCGCACTCGGACAATCAATTCGATCATCTCTTGAGAAAGCGAATGGAAACCCGTAAAGCGATCCATTTCCAACGGGTCGTATTCAACGTCGTTAGTTTTCTCAAGTTCAACGATCGGACGAGGGGCATTGCCCACCATTCGGTAGCTTTGACGGCTGGCCAAGAGCGAACTTTCAAGCAGCGATCGTTCATACAGGTCCTGCATTCGTTGGCCAACATCACTGAGCTGCTGAACTTGATAAAGCAAATTGTCAAGCGACTGACGCATCCGTTCTTGATCTTGTTCAAGACTGTTTCGGTTAACGACCAATTCACCCACAAGATTGCTCAGATTGTCTAGATGTTTAACCGGAACCCGCATGGTTTGTTCGCCAAAGCCTTTAGGGGGGCGGGCGGCAACAGAACGGCGAGTACCACTAACCGGACGTGCAGCACCCGGAACGATCGGCGCACTGCCACCACCTAGCTCTCGGTCTTCAAGCAGCCTCTCCAGATCATCAAATTCAGGATCATCATCAAACTGAGACCCAAATACATTGGCTGCGATCGCCCCCCCTGCGACAGCTCCGGCAAAACCATCAATTCCGGCAAAGTCTAGACCCGATGAGGACGATTGGTCGAAGGATAAAAGATCGTCAAGGTCAGAGAATGAATCATTATCATTGGCCGCGAGGTTATCTTGAGATTCTTCAAAGCCAATAGATTCTGCCCCGATCCCATCATCCGAGGCTCCCAAAAGCGAATCAAGATCATCAAAATCAGATTCTAAATCGTTATCGGTTCCACCCCAAACATCATCAGTAGAGTCAAGAGACATGGAAGCAAATTCATCCAAGCTCATTTCACCTAGATCCATGTCATCCAAGCTCATTTCACCCAAATCCATCTCATCTACATCAGTAGATTCCAAGCTCATCGCATCTAAATCAAGAGTATCTAGATTCATATCATCTGCGTCAATCTCTCCGAGATCCATCAGATCAAATTCAGTATTAGAATTATCACCCTCTAGACTAATCTCGTCTAAATCCATCCCGTCTAAATCCATCAAATCTAATTCCGAAAGATCACCAGATTCAGATAAATTCTCTACCTCAATTGAATCAAAAACCAAATTATTAGTAGGGATTTCTAAGGGAACATCTGACCAGAGATCGTCATCCCAAACATCATCTAAACCCATAGTATCGGATGCCGTTGAAGTCCGAGTTTGCACTGCACTTACGGCACCCATTGCACCGACACCAGCAACACCGATCGCAGCCATTCCCATCAGATCATTCAAGTCCCCAGCGTCACTAGATGATGGTTCCACATCACCCCAAGCGTCGATGTCAGACATCTCTAAATTTAACTTAGAAGGTTCAACTATTTCAAAATCCAACGCATCCAAGGAAACATCTTCTTCCAACAAATCATCAAAAGCTGATACATCAGAGGAAGAATCATCTAAGACTAAGCCCTCTCCAAAGTCAAAATCACTATCTAATGAATTGCTAAAATCAGAACCTAAATCAGAACCTAAATCTAAATCAGAACCCATCAAATTCTCTAGTTCCGTCCCCGGCAATGTCCAATCATTATCTGGATCATCTGTAGATCCAAAATTCAGATTTGGATCAAACTGCATCTCTGTTTCGCTCTCCACAGAATCCAACAATAGCAATTCGTCCATTCCCAAGAAAATATCACTCTCCGCATCCGAATCCGTCAGATCCAACAACGTCGGACTATCTTCCAAATCACTGAAATCATTGTTATTCAAACCCACCGTATCTAAAGCAGAAGGAGCAGGGAGATCTAAATCGTAAGAAACATCGCCAAACAACAAATCCATTCCATCCAAATCACTGACGGCGGATGCGGAAGAAGCAAGATCCGAGTCTACATCTACAAACGGACCGCCAAAGTTATCATCATCAAAGTTAAAGCCTTCAAGTTCCAGATCTTCTAGAGGCTCATGCCCAGCTTCCAAAGACGCATTAAACGGTAGATTTGCCTCATCTAATTGGCCAAACAATTCACCCAGATCATCAAATGACAAAGAATCATCTTGATCCAAATCTTCTGGAGTAGCCAAATCAAAAGTATCTAAGCCTAAACTATCTAAACCTAACGAGTCTCCAATTAAAGAATCTCCCAACAAGGAACCATCATCTGACAAATTAAAATCCAACGACGTGGGCGCATCATCTAGCAAGGCACTGCCAAACAAATCATCCAGCGCATCGTCAGACATTGCATCTGAACTCAAGGTCCGATCGGAACGAAAATCTGCCTGCAATCCCAAATCATCCAAAGACAATTCGGTTGAATCACTTATCTCCTCTTCAACTTGCCAAGTCGAAGACAGATCCGGCACCTCACCTTCAAACAAGTCAGCCAAACTATTGAGTTCAGCCAGCCCCATTTCAGATCCAGAATCTTCAAACATCATAAGGTTTTCAAAGGATGCTTCAGTAGGAGAAACCACTTGAAAGGACGTTTCTAATTCATTTTGCTCAGCCTCTAAAATTCCAAATCCCAAATCATCGGCTTGCAAATCCCCAAAGTCCAATTCATCGAGAGCACTCAATTCCTGGAAATCGTCTAAGGTCTCTAAATTGCTCCCCAGATTGTCTGCGGTCTCTAAACTCGCATCCACATTACCTGTGGCTAGTCCCAAATCGTCTAAATCATCTAGTCCTAAACCGTCTAGATTCAAACCATCTAGCTCCAAACCATCTAGCTGAAAGTCGTCTAACTCCAAACTATCAATACTGGATGCCGCCGAGAGATCAGTATCTGCGAACAAATCAAAGTCACCGGATTCGAGCAAATCTAGGTCTAATGAATCTGACGTATTCGAGTCAAAGCCAAGATCGAATTCTAAATCGTTACCATCAAAGAGACTTGAAAAATCGTCATCACTATCACTCACAAGTGGTTCTGCCGAAAGCGGTGCTAATGCGACTAATGCGTCACTTGCCTCGATCGCACTATCTTGATCTGACAAAATCTGCGCCTGTGCCTGCTTCAAATCTTTCAGCGTGATTCCCGCTAAAACTCGACCGGAATTCTCAGGATTCAACACCGCCCGCTCTGTCAACTCCAAAAGTGCAATCCAATTGGTTAAAGCAAATGTCTCACCGAACCCTCGCAAATCCGCACAAACACTCTGAAGATTCGATCGTAGGGAGGGATTTTTATCGATCTTCTTGAAGAGATCGAGCATTTCTCGTAATTTAGCAGGGACTTGCTCTTGGAATACTAATGCGCGAGATGACCCGGACATCGATCGGCCAGCCAGTGTGGGATCAGTCGGTGTCATCATCGCCTGTAGATGTTGATCAACTTGAATAAACACGGGATTCGCATCACGTAAAGCAGACTGATTATCCTCTTCCGTCAAACCTAATGGAGTCTGGAGCTGTTCTAAAAGGCCATTAAGAGTATCAAAAACCTGAAGAAGAAGAGTTTCCAACTTTTGATCGACCCGAATACTCGGAGTCTCTTTAAGAATTTTAAAATAGTCTTCTAACTTATGAGAAGTCTGCTGAATGCCCGCAAGCCCCAACATCGCCGCCCCCCCTTTAACTGAATGAGCAGCCCGAAAGAGTTCGTTGGCCATCTCAGAATCGTCGAGAGTTCCTTGCAGATTCAACAATCCCTGCTCAATTGTATTGAGGTGGTCCTTTGCCTCCTCAATAAAGTAGCCCATGATTCGCTGTTGTTGTTCCGGCTGCATAGGTTTATCCCTGTCTGTTAATCACACTTAAAGAGGTTTGGCCAAAAATCGAACCAAACCCAAAGAACCTAACAAAAAATAAACTCCAACCAAAAGCATAAATTCGCTTTTGCTGTGAATCTACTCCCTTTGTATCGCCAATACATCGCTAATCTATTGCCAATGTATCGCAAACCATTCAGAACGGAAGAAAATCTCACAATTCTATGACGATCGGACGGACCAAATCCATCAGAGATAAAGTGAAATAGTTCTAGTTCCGATCGACTGCATCTACTCGGAAACGCTCCACAGAAGTCAACAAGTCACGCGCAACTCCCACCAGATTTTGGAGGGATGCAGACACGCGCTGAGCTTCTTGAGAGGTCTCTTGGGCCGTCAACTCAACGGACTGCATGACCTGGGCCACTGCACGCGAAGTTTCGGTTTGCTCAACCGTATCCGACGTGATGGATTGCACCAGGGTATTAATCCGATTGGACACCTGAATAATGTCATCAAGACTTCGTTTAGCTTGTTCGGCCAACCGAGTTCCCTCAATCACCTGCTGCGTCCCTTCTTCCATAGCAACCATCACAGATCCAGTTTCGCTTTGAATCTGCAAGACAATCTGTTCGATTTCTTTGGATGCTTTGGCGGCCCGATCGGCCAACTGTCGGACTTCATCTGCCACAATAGCAAACCCACGTCCGGCTTCACCTGCACGGGCAGCTTCGATACTGGCGTTCAAGGCCAGCAAGTTGGTCCGAGAGGCAATCTGAGAAATCAAGGCCACAATCTTGGAAATCTCTTGAGAAGACTCAGCCAATCGCTTCACCTTACGGGTAGTTTCTGCAACGGTTTCACGAATTTCAAGAATCCCTGCTACCGTGCGTTCAACCGCTTCTCCGCCCTTCTGAGCTGTCGCCGTCGCCTGTTTAGCCACGTCCTCCGCCTCACGAGCACTGTTGGCCACCCGATTAATGGATTCGGTCATCATTTGAACCGAATTTAACGTCACGGCCAATTCTTCCGCTTGACGCAACGCATCAGACGAAAGACCGCGAGCAAACATTTCGTTCTCGGTGGATCCTTTACTCACTTGACGAGTAGCCAGCTTCACCTGTTGGACAATTTCACGGAGGTTTTGAATGGTTAAGTTGAAGGAATCTGCAACGGCACCCAATACATCGGCTGTCACCTCGGCCTGCACCGTCAAATCTCCTCGGGCTGCACCTTCTACATCATCCAATAACCGAATTACTTGGCGCTGCAAGTCTTCTTTGGCTTGCTCTTGCTCTTCAGCTTTGCGTTGAGCCTCACTAGTGGTCGCTAGAATGACTCGGGCCATTTGGTTAAAGCCCGCTGATAGTTCACCGAGTTCGTCTTCAGCATGGACCGTCGATCGTACACTCAAGTTACCGCCACACACCGCATCAAATTGTTTTTTCAGGTCAGTGGTCGATCGCTTCATATGACGAGTCGTAAGCTGGCCAATCCCGTAAGCCGCCCCGCCTGCGCCCACCATGCCAGCCAAAGCCATCCAAAGACTGTTGGCACGTAAGCGACCGACCACTTTTTCTTGGACTTCTTTTTCTGCTGGAGACGCATTGGCGAGATTAACCGCATTAGCCGTCATAAAGCTAACTAAGGCCACCGCTAAGGCAGAAGCAACCCCAGCCGCAACTGCAACCGCAAGCTGTTTTCCTGCAAACGACGCATTTTCTAAGGGTGCAAAGAATCCCTGCTCAATGGTTGGAGTGCTATCGACTCGCTGATTGTCCATTTGCGTAAACGTTGGCATGGACTCATTCGGACCACCTAAGAGACCAAAGTCATCCTCCTCAGGCATATAACTAGACGTAAAGCCTGAATCTTCCGATTGATCTGTCGTGCTATTAAACCCTGACGGATCGATCGCATCTTGACCGATCGCATCTCGGCCATAGGCCACCGCTGATGCCCCCCCTGCCATCGCAAACGCGCCACCCACTGATGGACTGGTAAATCCAGCGGAATCCTCAGACATGTCAAAGTCAGCAAGATTGCCCAGATCATCAAAATCATCAAAATCATCAATGAAGTCTATGGCATTACCCTGAGCGGGTGCGGTGGTGAATCTGCTATTCGCATTTTGCGAAAAACCCGACGAAGGGGGTGACATAAAATCAGGCATTCCCCCTTCTAAGCCAAACTCATTACCGGACATGAACATGGTTTCCTCCACAGGCTCCGCGTCAGATCCCCAACGATCGTCCGTCTCTTGGAAGGGTAAACTTGTAGTCGGAAATACGGGTGCAATAGGAGCACTTACCCTGGAATTTGGACCCTGCGACGACGTGTCTTCACCCCGATCGCTAACCTTCGTGACACTAGAACCCGTGACACCAGAATCTGGAACAAAAACATCATTAAAATCGCTAAAGACATCCCCAGCGTCGGAATCGTCCCAAGTCCGGTCCATGAACCCATCATCCACAGCAAAAGGACTTTCAGCCCCTCCAGAAGGAGTAGAGCCAGCGAAATTAGATGGCATCGCAAACGGATCATTTATGGGCGAAGGGGACGCACCCATGACTTCCGAGTCAACTTCAACTAAGTCATCCATAATATTAGTCATAGCGGCTTGAGTGGTGGCCGTTTTAGCTGTGGCATGGGTCGAGGAATCGAATAGGTTCGAGGTATCCATTGGAAACCCAATAGAATTGTCATCTTCAATATTCATATCGCCCAAAAGGAGCGCATCAGAGGCATTGTCAGCAGATTGCCAAGCCGTACCATAGTCCTCACCATTGAATGATCCCGCTTGTAGATCATGACTTAATCCGCCATGAGCCATATCTTCGGCAGATTGACGGGCATAGCTCAGTCCACTATTTGCATAGTCTACATATTCTGGATCTTGGGTTAACCCTAGGACTTCTTGATATTGCTCTTGGGCAACGTCGTAGCGCTGAAGCCCATAACAGTAAATGTGTCCCCGTAATAACCGTGCATTGGGATCTTGAGGATGATCTACAACTAGACGATCGATAACCGCCGCCGCCTCATCGTAGCGTCCCTGCATGTAGGCTTTTTCTGCCTGTTGATATTCCTGTGCAAAATCAGTGGTGCGGGCCATGGTCCTCCTCCTGTCAATGTTGAATGCCGTTTGTGAAGCGTCAAGCTTCTAAGCGTGAATAGTTCGCTCTAACGTTTTTAAGGTATTTACATGAGCGTAATGTCGATCAGTGGACTGCCTAGGGATAGGGACGATCGGATACAAAATATAAAGAGTATTTATTTATCTTATCGATGGACACGAGTACTTTAGGATACTGAATATTTCAAGAAGTGAACATTTATTCCCTTTATTCCTGAAATTGCATGTCCGTCACATCACCTAAGCGGCCCACCTGGCCGATCGAAGAATTGAAATCTGGTCCAAGAGGCGCAAAAAACGCTCCCCTTCTCCCATGACCCACTCCCCGCGTAAAAAAGGAGCCACACCATCGGGAACAGCTGTTGGAGCTTGTATTTTTTCAATATCCAACCATTCCATTCCCACAATTCGATCGACGGCCAAGCCCAGTAAAATATCTTGATCTTCGACAGCAATTACGGAGATTTCTTGGCGATCGGTATTCAATGGTGTTGAGTCGCCGAGGAACTGGCCTAAGTCCGCCACCCAGACCACACGACCTCGGACATTCAAGGTTCCAAGAAGTAGTGGAGAAACATTGGGCACAGGAGTAATGCGATCGGGAACCGGGGAGAGAACTTCCCGAATTCCGGTCGCAGGCAATGCAAACTCTTCTCCAGATGACACATAAAAGCGCAGATGTAACTCACCTTCCGGGCTTTCCAACTCCTGAAACTCAGGTGCCTGGTCTTGGCCACGCCCTGTCAAAAAATCAGGCATTCCTACCATAACTTCACTCTCTAACCTCGTAGTAGCTGCTTTACGGTTCCCACTAGCTCAGTCGGCTGGAATGGCTTAGCGATATACGCATCAGCCCCCTGCTTCATACCCCAATAGCGATCGAATTCTTCACCTTTTGAAGAACACATCACCACAGGAACATCTTGAGTTTTGGGATCCGCCTTAATTCGACGACAGACCTCATATCCATTCATCCGAGGCATCACAATATCCAGGACCACAAGATCGGGACGATGTCCTTCAATGTGCTCCAATGCCTCAACTCCATCGGTTGCGATGGACACGCTCAAGCCACTTCCCTTGAGCAAGTCTGTAATCATCTCCCGTTGACTCACACTGTCTTCGACCACCAGAACTGTACTCATAACTCTCTGCCTAAATTTGGCGACCGCACTGCCAACCCATCGACCGATCGTAAAACCAGGGTGTAGTAATAAGGTACCCTCAATCGTCAAAATAAACAGACTTCCCATCTATAAAAGTAGAGATTGCAGCTTTACACTGGATTGGCTATAGGATAAGCAGCCTTTGTATTATTGGTATTTGACAGCGAATTTGCTTTAAAGGCCAAATACCCAGGCCCAATATTAGGCCAAGTACACAGGCTATATTTCGGGCCAAGGTTCTTCTTCTGGATCCGTTTCTACAGATTGGAACAAGTTGGAACTTTCGGGCCGTCCCAATCCGACATATTTCTCAACAATTGTCACGAGTTCTTCTTCGCCAAAAGGTTTAGCCAGATAGTCCGTCGCTCCAACCATCTGCGCCCGCACCCGATCGATAAAGCCATCTAGTCCTGTCAGCATGACAATAGGAGTCTGTCGAAAATAACTAGACTGACGCAACATGGCACAAACTTCATATCCATCTAGCTCAGGCATCGTGATGTCACAAAGAATTAAATCCGGCTTGTGGGTAAAAAACTGACTCAAGGCCGTCACGGGGTCAGCTAACAACACCGATCGATAACCATGACGTTCCAAAATATTTTCCACACTGTGACGGACGGTCGCCGCATCATCAAGACAAGCCACACAGGGCATGGGTCGTGGGATGCTCACGGTCGAATAATTCCAGCGACTAGTTCGAGTCCGATCGTCCTCAACAAATTGGATCCAACCTCGTTGAATGCAGGGATATAAGGCACGAGTCACCGCCAACACATCTCGATTTAGGCGGCGGGCAATTTGACGCAGAGATGCTTGACCATCCACGAAGCTGAGTAAGGTTTTAACCGTGACCGTTGGGAGCGCCCCTTGGAGTGCGTCAGCATTAATAATCAGAGGGATTTGCTCTGGCGAATGAACTTGGGGATACCATTGCTTCCACTCTTGAACCTGCTGAAGCGTGGTAGTCACGATCGGCATCACGGGCAAGGTCAAAAGTTGCGGCGTTAAAGGCGCACCCATCTCAAAAATAAAATATCCTTGCTGTAAACTCAGCAAGTCAAACAGGGTTTCTTGAACCATCCCCTGAAGAATTTCTTTAGCCTGAGTGGTGGAGATGACACGATTTTCTAAAAGTTGCCACAGTGCACCGTATTCTGGCGCATTGGCAATAGAGTCCGGCGTGGTAGTAATGCGTTGAAAGTCTTTCTCTAAGCCATAGGATGCCATAAATCCTCGTAATCGAGACAGACCTGCCGCCGGATTACCTGCATACACCACCTTACCATTTAGAAAAAACACATACCAAGTGCGATCGGCGGTACGATCAGTCGCACAGGCATAAGTCTCTACCAAAAGTTGTCCCGTCCGCTGCCCCAGTTCAACCAACTGGAGAATGCTGCGAATATCAATTTCACTCAGTTCTCCTTGCATACCACCCCGATCTCAATGAAGCCAGAGAATAAAGCCAAAAATCTCTTTAAAGGGATTTTACATTGGACTGATGAATGCAGGGAAGCTTGGGCATAATTAATTAAGAGATTGTGCCATCGGTCTTGGGCTGTCAGTATGACGAAAATCCAAGGTACGAGTGGATACAAATTGAACAATATGGCAACTTTTTAATTCTAGTCGTCCAGTCTGAACGCCATTTCAGGCAGTGAAGTGCCATACTAGAATTTAGCTTGCTAAGATTTGCGATCAGAAATGATAGAGGGCGAACCGCGTGCAGTATTTGGCAGAAGTCATTCAAAAGAAAAGCGGTCTGATGGGGGGCGGTAAGACTGAGTTAAAACTCTTGGCTTTCCAGCGAACCGAGCAGAACTGGACTGCCGTTACGGGAGAGGAGATTGTCCCGGCGGACGAGGCGAGTCGCTATGCATCAGGAACATTGTTGCTAGCCGACTTGACCAATAGCCGTCAGGTTCAGAGGATTCAGGAAGCCGGACGGCCCTTGGTGAGTATCCTGCAAAACTTCTCGCGGCTACAAGAGAAATTTAAGACTCAGGAAGAAGAAATTGAGCAGTGGAAACAGTCTCTGACCTACCAAAGTCAAGAGCTGAATCGTCGTGAGATGGAGATGGAGGCTCGGCGGGAGCAGCTTGAGCAAATGGAAAGCGATGCGGAACAGATGGAGGCTCAACGCGAGCAGTTTGAACAGGTTCGTATTGAAGTCGAGGGGCAAAAGAAAGAATTCGATCGTCAAAAGCAAGAACTTGAAGGGGCGTGGGATCATCTTAGGGGCGAGACGGATCGGCTGGAGGATCGTAAATCTGAGATTCAACAGGGCGCAGTGCTGGATACGGAAAAGGCCCAGCATATTGGTGGACTGCTGCAACGGGTTGAAGAGGCAATAACATCCCTGGACACCGTGCAGGAACAGACGGGCTTTGCTCAAGAGGTGATTGGTCAACAACAGTCTCAGCTTCAAACCCATTGGGAACGCGTTGGCGAGTACCGATCGCAGCTTGAAGCCCAGCAAACTGAACTAGATGCAAGCACTCAAGCCCATCAAATTCAATGGCAACAGTGGCGTGATGCCTCAGATGGACTAGAAAAAGCAAAGGCTGAGCTACAGGTTCAGCAGTCTATGGTACAGGCCAAGCAGGACTATGCCCAAGCGCTAACATTGCAATTGCAACATCATGAAGAAATTCATCAGCAGATCTACCGGATGACAGAAGGGCTTGAGGGTGTAAATATTGCGGAACAAGTCGATTTAGCGGCTCTAGAAGCTATGAACATCGATTTGTTTCAAAATCTGATTAGTGATATTTCCAGTGACTTTAAACGGTCTTCGGACTTTGTCTTAGGTCAAGAAGAAGAGCTGGAACTAAAGCAAAAAGAAATCGACGAACTCGAAAACCGAGTGTCTGAGGCCAATGATTTCGATCGGTTGAATTTAGAAAATGAACTTACCGATGAACGGGACGCATACCAATTTTTGAATCAAACCTTAGTCGGGCAGCGTCGCAGCGTACGAGAAAAAGAAAGCGTTCTACGTCAGCACCAGACCATTCTGGCTCGTCGTCAAGGTAAACCTGATCCCCACGCGTCTGAAAATGGAATCAACTTAGGTCCAGTCTTCGCTCAAATTGAGGGTTTCCGTCAGCAAAGATCGGAAGAGTTGGTCCAAGTTGAGACGGAGATTGCTCAAATTCGTAGTTCTATTGAGCAGACTCAAGGCATGGTGACACAGCAGGAGAAAGACTTAATCCCCCATCATGAAACATTGCTAGCTCAAGACAAAACATTGCAAGACAAGCGGGTGTTGTTGGCAGACAGGCGGGCGAGACTTGCGCTGTACGACGAAATGCTTCAGCCATTCCAAGATAACCTGACGGATCTCAAGGGACGTATTGAGTTTATTACCAGTAGCTTGTCTGAATTTAATCAGTCCGGTCACGACCAGCGTCAAGCATTGGCTCAAGTGCAGGAATCGTTTGCTAGCTTGCTTGAAGATCCATAACTTGCGGTTTAAGAGTATCTCCAAGTCAAGTAATCTCCAATCACTAGCACGATCGCCCCGCCTTTAAACGTGGAACTCTGCGATCGGGATGGCGCGCTTAAGAGCATTAGAAGATCTTCAATTTGGTCAAAGGTTGGATTGAGTTTTAATACCGATTTACAAAATAGACGTAACACTCTTCGTTGAAGTGCTAGTGGTGCCGCTGAAAGTTTGCGTCGATGAAGTTTGTCTCGACTAGCCAACTCAGAACTAGCCAACTCAGAACTACCTATGTCGAAATTTTCGACAACTTGACTATACAAAATTTGAGCTTGCTCTTGAAGAAATAACACGTCGGCGGTTAGGAGTTCTGCGGTTTGGGCAAGGTGCCGATCGGCTTGGGGATTCAGCGCCTCTTGAAGTAGAGGAATAATTTGCTGACGGATTCGATTACGGGAATAGGTTAGGTCGTCGTTCGTCGTATCGTACCAAATCGGAAGCTGTCGATCGCGACAAAAATCGCCCGTCTGAGTTCGGGTTACAGCGAGCAATGGACGAATTACTTGAATGCATGAATTTTCGTGGGCAAGTCTGCTCCAACCCAACGCCTGCATTCCTTCAGCCCCACTGCCCCGCGCAAGATTATAAATTAATGTTTCAGCGCGATCGGTTGCTGTATGTCCAATGGCAATGTGAGTGTAATTTTGAGTGTTTGCGATTGCCGTAAAGCTTTCATAGCGCCAGTTTCGAGCTTTTTCTTCTGTGGACACATCAAGTTCTGCGACGACTTCGTGATAAGGCAATTCCCAAGTCTGTGCCATCGATCGAACATGACGGGCGTTATCTGCCGAGTCCGATCGCCAACGATGATCGCAATGGACAATAGACAAATCCCAAGCCCACAGCGGTTGAAGGTCCAAAAGTAACTGGGCCAAACACACCGAATCCTGACCGCCAGATACAGCAATCAGGATTTTTGTGCCACAGGGCAGAAGCTTGCGATCGCGCAGAGTTTGGTGAACTTGTGCATGAAAAAGAGTCCAGGGCATTTTCACAGATTAAGTTTTCACAGAATGGATAGAACCCATTTGAGATCTTTTAGTGCTTAGGGCGATCGCTAAAACTTACTATAAATATTGGCCGCATAATGGACTGAAGCTTAACGATCGGAGCACAAAGGTAGGCGATCTAGCTGGACAATGGAAGTGAACAGACCTCCATGATTTGAATCAAGCCACGATCGAGAGTGAAGCGATGACCAACATGCTCATCAGCAACCACGCTTCCATCTAGATCGCGCACGATTTGATGCACATCGACCAAAATCCGCCCATCT
>JANXNM010000565.1 GCA_025354065.1 Synechococcales cyanobacterium 340R_concoct_173_sub
CTGTCTTTAGTAGATGGGTTAATACTGAGATTTTTTCCAACACTCATCTAGGGTTCCGTCATCAATGACGATCGCTCTATCCCCCTCAAAAACCCAAACTCTACGCGGCCTCTGCGTGCAGTAACTAAGAACCTGTATCAAAGCGACTGCGTGGATCACAGCCAATTCGCCGTTATAAAATATCAGCCCATAGCGAGCTGTACCGATCGTATTTCTGGTCATAAAATTCCTTAAAGATTGTTAGGCGATCGGCTCACAAGGGCGATCGTTTTTTTGCATGGATGCAAGTTAGTTGTCTTCTTCTGTCAGTTCGTTCGTTTTCTTTCTACCCGAATTGGCCCGTTTTCCACCACGCGGATCGCCTAATGGCTCCGCATCCATAGGCATCTCGCCCACTTGCTTTGCATGGCTCATCAAGAGATTTTCTACGTATTTATTAGCCGAAATATTACCCTTCCGGGCAAGCCTATCAAGGGCATCTAGTAGCCGCTCATCAATTCGGAATGCGCGCGTGTTCCGTGGCATGTCTGCATTACACATCATTGTTAACCTCTAATTTACATCTGATACAGATATTAGCTTCATTTTATTATCAATAGCAATACTTTCAATATAGTTAAATCTTATGAATTCAAAAGTATTACAATTGACTTAAATCCTTTGATAGAGCGAGTTTTAGCCTATAAGGTGCTATAAGTTATTGCGATATCAAAAGCATTGCATTTGTATTGCAATTGATTTATATTGAACCCACTGAAACAAACACACCGCAGCCTAGAGCGTCGTCCCTAGCAGGTCTAGCCCTGGTAAATGCAGTGGTCAGTTAAAGGACATGACGGACCGATCGCCGTGGTAGGACGATCGGCCCTTTCTCACTCACTACCAGGAATTAACAATGAAGAACTCTGTCGATATTTCAACCCATCATTTTTTGGTCTTTCTGCTTATTTTTGGCGGGTTTTGTGGCCTTGGCGGTGCCTTAATCCTCGCCCCTACCGTATGCCCATCGATCGCCCCTACCACTCACTACCAGGATTAATAAAATGCCAACGACAAACCCGATCGGACTGACCAAACGAGAACATTTCGCCGCTCTAATTTTGGCGGGGCTGTGTGCAAACCTAGATATCACCAGCGCTGAAATCCCATTGCATGGCATGTCCACAATGGCGATCAACCAGGCCGATAGCTTGATTGAAATGTTAAATGGTGGCCCTGAATCTTCGGCCCCTGAAGACTTGGCCATGGACGAACTGAGAGAGGAATACTACCGCCCTCTTTATTCAACAGAGTTAGTGAAGGTGTCAGATCACACAGACCCTCTTGATTACCTTCAACACTTTGACCCCACCTGAGGCTTAAACCGCTATGTATTCACGATGGAGAAACGCCGCTTCATTGGCGATCGCCGAAGCCTTGGGGCGATTTACCGAGGGCGGTGGTGACTTATTCGACCTGAACGAAACCGACCATAAGACCATCAAAGCCCTAATCCGTAACAGCTACCCCTTTGACGTAAGAACGAACCATCCTTACAAAATGTGGTGCGACGAACAGCGAAAAGTCCTCGTATCACTGGGAATTCCGGTTCCTGAGTCCGACCATGCTCTCTCAATAGACCCGAATCAATTGAATCTGTTCAGTACCCGATCGAAAAACCCAAGGACTCAACAAAATGGCTAGATTTCAAAAACCCTCAAACCCAACAATTGCAGGAACTTCACCGATCACCCCTAACGATTCGGCCATGATTGACGAATTTCTAACCAGCGTAGAAGCCCGACAATCTGCGGCATTACAAGACCTAGAAGCAAGATTAGAAACAATGGGCGATCGGTTCGCCTCCGAAGTTCGCACCATGGTAGAGCGGGGTCTGATAGCAGCGCGGGGAAAAGCCTTCAGGGAGATTCAGACGATCGAT
>JANXNM010000569.1 GCA_025354065.1 Synechococcales cyanobacterium 340R_concoct_173_sub
CTCCAAAGTCTCCTCCGTCGCAGTACAAACTTGAATGATTATCAAAAAGAAGCTCTCGAAACTGCCGCATCCGAAGCCGATCGCACTGTGCATTTACTACAATATTTACTTGATCTAGCTCGTGCTGATAGTGGTTATACGGTTTACCGACGCGATCGAGTGAACTTGAATGAATTAGTCACTGAAGTCTCAGAAATGGCCGAACAGTTCAGTAATCGAATTATTCAAATCGAAGCGCAAGAAATTGTCTTTACTATCTGCGATCGCGATCGACTTAAACAAGTCCTCATTAATCTAGTTGATAATGCTGTCAAATATTCTGCCGCTGACCAACCAATTATATTGAAAATTGATCAAAGTCATCAAAAAATTAACATTCAAGTTTGCGATCGGGGAGTGGGGATTCCACTTAAGGATCAAGGTCGAATTTTTGAACGCTTTTATCGGGTTGATGAATCTCGAACTCGTGATACAGGCGGGCATGGTCTAGGATTAGCTATTGTTAAAACATTAGTAGATGGTATGGGTGGGAGTATTACGATTCGATCGGAACTGGGAAGTGGTAGCGTGTTTACCATAGCTTTCGCTTCATAGCAGCCTTCACTTCATAACCAGGATGAAATCAGTTCTGAGATCGATCAAGATGGCATAAACCATTGACTGAATTTACTGCTAAAATTGCTGTAATATTTCAATCGATTGCGGTTCAGCTACAATTCAAATCCCATTTCGGATAACGATTGCCTTAATCGATCGCCTTCTGGTGAGTCCATTGTTTTATATAGTTCGATCGCAGTTTTAAATGAATTCAAGCTTTCAGGAACTCGACCTAATTTCATCAATACGACTCCTAAATTTTGATAGGGTTCAGGATTTTTAGGATTAAGGACAATGGCACAATTATAAGACTCGATCGCAGCTTCAAAATTCCCCATTGCTTTCTGAGTCATACCTAGATTGTAATGGGCGATTGCACAGGTTGAATCAATAGCGATCGCTTCACCATAAATCCAAGCTGCCGTTTCTAGATCACCATTCATTTGCCGAAGTGCGCCCCAATTGACAACAGCACCGAGTTTGAGCTTGTCGGGAATTGATTGTTCAATAGCAAGTTGAAAATGTTCGTCTGCCGCTTCAATTTGATTAGCTTGAGTATGGATAGAAGCT
>JANXNM010000596.1 GCA_025354065.1 Synechococcales cyanobacterium 340R_concoct_173_sub
ACTAGTTTAGTCGCCGCCGTCCGCAGAGCGAAACAAACGATTGCAGACGGTCGATCGGTGCCGATAGACTACGAACAGCTATGAAGTCAGAAACGGTGCCATCTTTTTGGGCTGAATATCGTGGCTTAAGTGATGAGGTCAAAGCCGGAGCACGAAAAGCTTATCGTCTTTGGTCTGAGAATCCCTTTCACCCATCGCTGCGTTTTAAATGTCTCATCGTGAGGAAGGGCTTTGGTCTATTCGTGTGACGCGAAGTCATCGTGCGCTTGGAATTTTTGGATGGCGATACGGTGACATGGTTTTGGATTGGGAATCATGATGATTACGATAGATTTTATTCATGATGAGCTAAGTGTTGAAGCGATCGGATCTGAGAAAACCAAAATCTTCTAAACCAAAACCTCCGCAAATAATTCCATAGGGGAAACATCTGGGGAGGTCTTTTTTGTCAAGTCAGCTCAACGATCGGTCTAAGGTACTATCTTTAGCAACTCGACATCAAAAAGCAAGGTTGCGCCGCCCGGAATCGGACCTACGCCACGATCGCCATAACCCAACTTTGCAGGAATCACCAACTTACGACGACCACCAATTTTCATCGTTGCCAAGCCTTCATCCCATCCTTGAATCACTTGACCTGCGCCAATTTTGAAGGAAAAAGGTTGATTGCGATCGCGGGAGCTATCAAATTTGCTGCCATCGGTCAGGGTTCCAGTGTAATGAACCACAACGGTTTGACCAGCGATCGGCTGTGCCCCTGTGCCCTCGACTAGCTCAACGTACTGCAACCCAGAAGCGGTTGTAATCAAATTTTCGTCCACAGTTTTCTTTCCAGCGATAGGTTCCATGAGTTTTGTAGTTTCTTTAACTACAATATTGGACACAATATCAGCGATTGTAGGCTTTATGATCAGTTCAGCGGCGATCGCTTCACTCTTGGGGGCGTTGAATTGGGCGGCCAGCAAAATGACAACGCAAGCTACAACAACCCCTAGGCTGATGAGGATTTCTTTCACTAGATTTGGTTCTCCTAGATTTTTTATAAATTTATCACGTCTAATATTAACGCCAGTTCTTGTTTTCTAGTTCACGGAGTTGCCGCTCTAGCCGATCGATTCGCCCACGCAGTTCATCAACCTCAGATTGCCGCGCCACACCAATATCCTGCATAACATTGCGCACTTGACGTTGAAATTGCACTTCAAGGTCACCTTGATTGGCCTGAACTTGTTTTAGGAGATCATTAACAAACACTGATGCCTGTTCAGGATTGAGCTTACCGTCACGGACCAACTGGTCACTGACTTCCTTAAATTTCTCGGCGGCGATGCTGGTAGTGCCGACTCCGAGCATGATCAGTTGGTTGAGCCAGTTGTTGTTGTCCATGATTTTAAGGGTAAATTGAGTTTGAAACTCTTTGCTATAGTATTGTGGCAAATTGTGGCAAAGGTTTTTAAATGAGAACGTTCGGGTTAACGATCGCAAAATCCGAACCCAAGCATCGTTTAAACTGGTTTAGTTAGAGTCGGAACTTAAAAGGGGCAAGTATGGTCGTTGAGCATCTAATTGCGGTGGAATATTTACGGGTTAAAGTGGCACCGGAAGAGGTAGATCATTTTGTGCAGGCCGATCGGGACATCTGGACCCCATTTCTCTCAAAACAACCGGGATTTCTCAATAAGCAGGTGCTGTGCAGTATGAAAACACCTGGAGAAGTGGTGATTTTGACGCAGTGGCGATCGCGGGAAGAATGGAAAAATATTTCGGCGGAGTCATTAGCGGCAACCGATAAAAAGTTTGTGGCGGCAATGGGTCGAGTAGTGCCATTCACGGAAACGGGGGAATATACGATCGCGATGTGAGCATGGTAT
>JANXNM010000601.1 GCA_025354065.1 Synechococcales cyanobacterium 340R_concoct_173_sub
TCTAGTTGCAACTGTCACCGACAAATTTGGCAATCCCGTCCAAGGCAGTACCGTAACATTCTCACTTCCAGGCAGCGGGGCAAGTGGCGTGTTCGGTTCAAATACTGCGGTGACTGATGCGACTGGAACCGCTACGATCGGGGTCAAAGCCAATACCAAAGCTGGAAGTTTTACAACAACCGGAAAAGTGGGTGGCGTTACAACCGGAGCTGATTTCAACTTAACCAATATTGCAGACATAGCAAATTCGATCGTTACTACTGGCGGATCAAATCAACTCCTAGTCGTTTCCCAGCGCTCCACCCAAGCGCTTCAGACTCAAATCCTAGACCGATTTGGGAATCCAGTAGCCAACATCAGCGTAACCTTTATCTTACCGAGCGGCGGCGCGAGCGGGAGGTTTGCCAATGGCAGTAAACGGATGACAGCAACCACTAATGCCAATGGAATTGCGCTCCTAAACTTCATCGCGAATGGTGTTGCCGGGACCTATAATGCGATCGCCCAGATTGAATTACCAACGGGTCTTAAAACAACTCAATTCACCTTAACCAATTCGATCAAAATACCCTATCTAGAACTGAAGAAATCCCCAAAACCAACGCCTACGATCGTCCCTACCAAACCAATTCTCTGTGTTGTTCAAGAAGGAGGTGCCTCTATATCCGACGATTATAGAGGTCTATCTAGTTGCGGTGACTCTAACCCAAGAAAAGCAAGCGAACCCAAGAAAAACAAGCAAAATCGTAGCGATCGCTAACCATTCCCATAAAAATCTCCCTAAAACTCTAGTCTTCCCTTAACCTAGGGAGCTGGGGGAGATCGCATCCATCCAAATAACCCCATTCCCATAATTCAATGTCTATCTATTCGTCATCTTTCATTGCCTCCACCATTCTCGCCAGCCTGATCTTAAGCATTGCAATCCCTGTCAAAGCTCAAGTCCAACCCACCCAAATCACCCCCGTCCCTAATCCCAACCTCGATCGAATCCCTCAGCCGCAACCCATCCCCCAACCCATCCCCAGCACTTCCCCCGTCCTAACTCCCCCAACCCAACTCCCAACTCCCACCGAAGGATCAGGCGTTGCGATCGAAGTCAAAAAAATTGAAATCACAGGCAGCACGGTTTTCAAATCCGAAGACTTTGCAAAATTAACAAAAGACATTGAAGGCAAATCTGTTAAATTACAAGACCTGCAAACCCTCACCAATGCAATCACCGCGCTCTATCTCGATCGAGGATATATTAGCTCCCGCGCCGTTTTAGGTGAACAAACGATTGTCAATGGCATTGTTAAAATTCAAATCATTGAAGGTTCTCTCGATCGGATCGACATTGAAGGACTCAAACGCCTTAATAAAAACTATATTCAAAGCCGCATTCAACTCGGCACCAAAATACCACTCAATAAAAACCAACTTGAAGACCAACTTCAACTGCTTAAAGCTGACAGTTTGATTGACTCAATTGAAGCAAGTTTACGGCCCGGTTCCAGCGTAGGTAAAAGTATTCTCACGCTACGGATGAAAGAATCCAATCCGATCGCCGGAAACATCAGCATCGACAACTATTCATCCCCCAGCGTCGGCTCAGAACGTTTTGGCGGCAGTTTGACCTATCGCAACGTCACAGGTCTAGGCGACGAACTCAGCACAGCCTACAAC
Organism: Synechococcales cyanobacterium 340R_concoct_173_sub; assembly: GCA_025354065.1. Next base: position 1,669 of record JANXNM010000601.1, read on the forward strand.
CGATCGTTCCCCGGCGGCTCCAATGCCCTCGACTTCAGCTATCGCCTGCCCGTTAATGCAATGAATGGCACAGTTCAATTGCGAGTTGCCCCAAGTAATAGCCAAGTCATTGAAAAACCATTTGATAGTTTAGATATT
>JANXNM010000615.1 GCA_025354065.1 Synechococcales cyanobacterium 340R_concoct_173_sub
AAATCGTTTCTCCTATGTAGTCTCTCACGATCTAAAAGCCCCATTGCGTGGAATTTCCAATCTCGCAGGTTGGATTCAAGAAGATCTCCCCGCCACAGTCAATCCAGATGTTCAAGCAAATTTAGAATTGATGCGATCGCGTGTATCTCGGATGGGTAGCTTGATCGATGGTTCCCTGGAATATGCGCGTGTCGGAAGAAGTACTGAGGCGAATTTAGAAACATTTAGCGTCGAACAGCTACTTTCAGAAATAGTCGATTCGTTGAGCATTCCCGATAGTTTTGTCGTCGAACTACCCGCCGAGCTACCGTCCATTAAGACCCATCGCATCTTGTTAAGTCAAGTTTTAGCAAATTTGATAGGGAACGCCTATAAACATCACAATTGTTCAGAGGGCAGAATTCAAATCACCGTTCAGTCTGATAGTAAGATATGGCGATTTAGTGTGACAGATGATGGTCCTGGGATCGCCCCAGAAAACCAAGAACGAGTATTTGATATTTTTAAAACAGTGTCAGATAACGATAAAAATAACACTGGGATCGGGCTATCGATCGTCAAGAAGCTGGTGGAAACTCATGGCGGCAAAATCACACTTGAATCTCAGATCGGCATAGGGACGACTTTTAATTTCAGTTGGATTGCCGAGATTTAACGTTTGTAATCGTTCGTTCAGCTTATTAAACCTGTTACCTCTTATGACCTATCTCCAAGGCATAGAACCGGGTAGAGCTATTTAGAGCTTAAAAGCTGAGTCAACCTTGAACGATCGAATATAGGTTCAGACCCTACACTGAAGCTATCGGTACGATGACGCTGGTAGTATACAAGTCTCGATTATTTTTCCTTCGTTCATTTTAGGTCAATTTTCATGGGCAAATTTCTGAAATACGTCCGATCGATTCCACTCTATCTTCAAATTGTGATTGCCTTAGGATTCGCTATAATCCTAGGAATTGCCTTAGGTGCTGGCAACGCAAGTCCCGAGATGAGAACTACGATTGCTCAGTTAGCGCTGCCATCGAGCTTGATTTTGAAGGCACTCCGAACCCTAGCGACTCCGTTGATTTTGTTGGCCGTGTTGCATTCCTTTATGACTGCCTCTATTCCAGGGAACTCCGGTCGAAAACTAAGTTTGCTATTAATTACCAATACACTGGCCGCGATCGCGATCGGGTTGGGAGTTGCAAATGTCATGCAGCCCGGTCGTTGGGGCAAGATTGCGATCGCGCCATCATCTCAACCTCTCGGTAAGTCGTTGGATCCTTGGGGATTGCTGAATGATATGGTACCGGATTCAGTTGTGAAGCCACTCGTGGATAACAATGTATTGCAGTTGATTTTTGTGGCGTTGGCCTTTGGTATAGTTCTTCGCGGCATCAAAGCCAAACAAATAGAAAAAGGTTTGACGGATTACAAACCGATCGAGCAAACCATTTCAATCCTCTTTGACTCAGTAATTGGAATTTTGCATTGGGTGATTAATTGGGTTCCCTTGGCAGTCTTTGGAATTGTCGCGAAAACGATCGCATTGGAAGGATTTGAACCCTTTAAAAAACTGGGCGCGTTAGTAATTGCGGTATTGGTCGGTTTGTTTTTACAAGCTTGCTATTATCTAGTGCGGATTAAGCTAGGCTCTTGGGTGAGTCCGATGCAGTTTTTGCGTCAAGGATCAGATCCATTAATTACCGCTTTTTCAACCGCATCATCCACCGCAACAATGCCCATTACCTATGAGGCATTAATTCATAAATTCAAACTCCGAGAATCGTCAGCATCCTTGGGTTCACTGGTCGGCAGCAATTTCAATAATGATGGCACAGCACTCTATGAAGCGATGGCGGCATTGTTCATTTCGCAATTGCTAGGCTATGAACTCAGTGTTCCACAACAAATCACGGTGATGTTAACGTCTATTGTTGCATCAGTTGGGGCGGCTGGCATTCCAGAAGCAGGTCTTGTAACGATGACGCTGGTGTTTTCATCGGTTGGATTACCGACTGAATATATTGCCTTATTGATCACTGTGGATTGGTTCCTCGATCGTGCCCGCACCGCCATTAATGTGATGGGGGATATGACGGTAAGCTGTCTTCTCGATGGAAAGTCAAATTCATCTGATTTGTATAGTATAGAGGATACAAAATTAGAATGATTTGATTTAGTTGAATTTAGTTGAATTAAATTAGGTTGAATTAGATACCGATCGGCTGAGTGCAGCATTAACCGCCGCTTGCTGATCTCGTCTTGTGAGCCATTGGTGATACGTTTTAGTATGAACTGTCACCGAATGGCCCATCATTTTCGCCGCTACCGTATCGGGCAATCCCACATGAATAGTTCGCACAGCCCAAGCATGACGCAAATCATAGGGTGAAAAGGGAATGTTATATCGCCGAAATTGAGCTGTGACGCGCTGACCGACTGTTTGCAATGTAGTAGTTTCGAGACTAGTATTTACGTTTGGTAATAGGGGCGATCGCAATTCAAACTGGTCTACCCATTCGGGATGAAAGGCCCATACTTCATGACTTCCTGTTTTAGTCGTAGACAGCACCTGCACTTGGTTTTCACCTTTTAACAAATCGCCATAATCACAGAAAAATACTTCATGATTTCTTAATCCAAATGCAGCCATCACACCATAAACATATTTCCATTTAGGATTAGGAATTTGGTTCCAATGATGCAGAATTTGATCATCCGTTGGTAATTCGCGCGTTTTTTTCAACCGATCGAATCCTTGATTTCCAGCATATTTCCCTTTCAAATCATCCGCGATTTCCAATTGCATAAATGTTGCAAACGCCACCAACGCAATCACTCCAATTTGACGACTGCGAGATTTCGCCTCAATAGATTGTAATGTTTTACCGATCGCTTCAGACAATGAAAACGATGGATTTTCACGAGCGATCGCTTCTAGTTTTCGCAGATAGGGTTCATAGGCACCCCGCCAAGTCGTTTTGGCTGAAGCAGGCTTTTGAGTTCGGTGAGTGGCGGCAAAGAATTCCTGTTCAAAGGCATCAATTTGCTGGGACAGTTCAAGATTAGTCAAGCGTTTTCCATCGATCGCATGGTCATAGTCTCGCCATTCAAACAAATTTTGCATCAACTTCAGCGCCAATACTTTAGCTTCTTGCTCCGCTTGCTTAAGTCCGGCGATCGTAGCGGGAATCCCTAGGCTGAGGCGCTGCTGGGTCGGACGAAGCCGATCGCTTCCGGGACGCGGGGGGAGCGTCGATCGTAAAGCCAACCGACTGCCACGGCGCTCAAGCTGAACACTAAGCTGAGCAACTTTCAAGCGTTGGTTAATTTGAATGATTTTGAGATCGAGGGCAGTAAAGTCAGACATTGAAATTTGGTGTAACAGAATAGAAATTTTAATAGAGATTTTATTTTAGCGATCGGGATGAGTTTTGCCTATAATCCACTTAATACATTAATGCTTCTCATAGGTATCAAAATGAACGCCTGCCGTTTTTCGATCGCAGCTATTCCGATCGCAGCTATTCTGCATCTTACAAGCTGCACCAATAACGCAGATATTCTTCCGAATAGCATCTCAAGTCCTGTCACTGCTGTTGAACAGGTGAATACTGGAGCGATCGACGGCAAGGCACAATCGAAACTAGAAAAGCGATTGGTTTTGACAAAGACTTCCACCCCTCAGGCCATGCAGTTAGCCGCAACCCTCAAAAAAGCAAACGCAAAGGTCTACACCGCTTATTGGTGTCCCCATTGTCATGATCAAGGGGAACTGTTTGGTAAAGATGCCTTTGCGATCGTGGCCCCAATCGAATGTTCTAAAGACGGTAAAAACGCACAGGTGGCCCTATGTAGGGAAGCTTCAAATGCTGCAAATAAGGCCGGAGAAAAGTTTGGGTTTCCGACTTGGGAAATTAACGGTCAATACTATCCTGGAGTGAAAACATTAGATGAGTTGTCTGCGATCGTGAAATAAAATTAGTGAAATAAAGCTCTTACTGAGAATGTTCTTCATAAATTCAGCCGCGATCGAAATGTGCCTATCAGGAAAATCTAAAGGATGTCAAAATTTCCCCACGATGACTTCGCCAAAGCCTACCTAACCGAACTACTCAGCACCATTGGAAAAGCCACCCCAAATCACCCACTCAAAAACGAAACTCGACTTGCCGATTTATGGTTTGAAATCAATCCAAAATTTGCCGAAAAACGTTATGAATTGGGACTCCTAGGTGAACTTCTAACCCGCGATGCATTAATCGAAGTGTTCCGAAATCCCGCCACTCCAGTTGAAATTAGAACCTGTCAAAGCAAACTCTCCACCCTAGAAACTGAACTCCTCAACAAAGCAAAGCGAAACAAGGAAACGCTCTCAGAATATCAACTCCCATACCTCTGGCTAATCATGCCCACCGCCTCCGAAAACATCCATGAGGGCTTTGGTACGATCGGCACCGAAATTTCAGGCACATACCATCTCCCATCTTTACAACGCACCGGACTAATCATCGTCCACCAACTCCCAAAAACTGAAAACACCCTTTTCCTAAGAGTTCTAGGCAGAGCCGGGGAACAACGACGGGCGATCGAAGAAGTTATCCAACACCCAGTTTCACCGCTCTATACTAGTATTGAAGAACTGCTTGCCAACTATCGAACCGACTTAGAAAACCTTCGACCCATCACACCCGAAGAAGAGGAACTGATCATGAATCTATCCACCGCTTATCTCAAAAAACGCGAAGAATGGAAACAAGAAGGTATCGAGTCTGGAATCTCACAAGGGATTTCACAAGGGATTTCACAAGGGATTAGCATAGGGCGACAACAGAATAGCTATGAAGTAGCCGCTAACCTTTTCAAGGAAGGATTATCTGTGGAATTTATCATGAAAGTTACGGGACTAACAGCAGCTCAGATCCAAAGCATCACGATCCAAGCTACTGAAACATAACTTCTTCAAAAGATTACTGCCTTAATTCCCAAAAGATCTCACATTTTTGCCTTTATAATACAAAATCCGATATGATACCAGACTAAAACCGTTTTCAACAACCATCTCCCATGCAATTCATCGACCAAGCTGAAATCCAAGTAATCGCAGGCAACGGCGGCGATGGCATGGTGTCGTTCCGGCGCGAAAAATATGTGCCTACAGGCGGACCCAGCGGCGGCAATGGCGGATGGGGCGGCGATGTCATTCTGCAAGCCAACGAAAATCTTCAGACCCTGCTCGACTTCCGTTATCAACGCATCATCAAAGGGGAAGACGGAACAAAAGGCGGAATCAAAGATTGCACTGGACCCTCGGGAAACGATCGGATTGTAGAAGTCCCCTGTGGCACCATGATTTTTGATGCGGAAACCGGAGAACTAATCGGCGACTTAACCGAACACGGAGAACTGCTTCCAGTCGCTAAAGGGGGTAAAGGCGGACTCGGGAATGCAGCCTTCCTAACTAACAGCAACCGTGCCCCAGAACGATCGCAACCCGGCCAAGAAGGCACCTCACGTCAGCTTCGGCTCGAACTCAAGCTCTTGGCCGAAGTCGGGATCATCGGCTTACCCAACGCTGGCAAATCGACCCTAATTTCCGCACTCTCTTCTGCCCGCCCCAAGGTCGCAGACTATCCCTTCACTACCCTTGTCCCCAACCTCGGCGTAGTCCGTAAGCCCTCCGGTGACGGAACAGTATTTGCAGATATTCCTGGACTCGTGGAAGGCGCACACATGGGCATTGGACTGGGCCACGACTTCTTGCGTCACGTCGAACGGACCCGTGTCTTATTGCATTTGGTAGACATCACCAGCGAAGATCCGATCGGAGCCTACACCACCATTCAGCATGAGTTAACGGCCTACCGTCCTGAACTTGCCGAGCGTCCACAAATCGTCGCATTTAATAAACTGGATGCGCTAGATTCTGAAGATCCAATGATCGCAGAACTTACAGAACAGCTCGAAGCAGCTAGCCAAAGTCAGGTGTTCCTAATTTCTGGCGTGAGTCGATTGGGGTTAGATGTTTTAATGCGCAAGGTTTGGAGTGTTCTGGACTTTGACAATGAGAATGCTTTGGATGACTACGGCATTCCACTCCACTTATCAAATTCGACCCAATAAATTAAGGTTGAGCAATTCGCGGTCGTCCAATAGCTTCATCTTTGGGCACGTTTTTTTCGATCGGAGGCGCGGCGACAGGCGTAGTTTGTTGATTAAAGGCTTGATAGGTCAGCTTAGAAATTTGCTGAATCAATAAAAATGCACTTTGATCATCACGGGGACGTTTCACCAGCACCGCCGCCACATAACGCCGTCCCGTAGCCGTATCCACCAAACCAACATCTGCCAACATGGTGCCGATCGTCCCGGTTTTGTGAGAAATCGTTGCCCCTTCCCCCAACCCTTTTGGTAAGAGACTATCGTTTTCAACCCGTCGCATGATGTCAAGAACCCGATCGCGGGATTTAATCGACATCAACTTGCCTCGGCTCAACAAACTCAACATCATGCCCATATCTTTGGCTGTCGTCGTGTTGGTTCCCTTCACATCTGGCAATGGATTGCGAACCATCGTTCCCGTGAGTCCCCAAGACTGGAAACGTTGGTTAAGCGCGTCATAACCACCAAGCAAATCAATCAACATATTAGTGGCGGTGTTGTCGCTCACGGTGATCATATCCACCGCTGTTTTAATGGCTGCAAACTTACTACCAACAGGCTGGTACTGCATTTCACCCGATTCAGTCGCAACAAGATCTTTACGCATTGCGATCGGTTGATCAAGCTGAATTTTGCCTTGATCAACATCCTGAAAAAACGCGATCAAAATGGGCAACTTAATCGTACTCGCCGCTGGAACGACTTCCATAGCGGCGAAATCAACATAAGCATGACTATCCAAATCCACCAGCATTACGCTGGGAGAAAGTTTTTCATTTTGAGTGATAAGGGTTTGAATTTGAGATTTTAATGGTGCAAGTTCTTGACCGAGAGGCAAAGGATTCGGATCTTCCTTAACTACAGCAACCGTATCGATCGCCGCATTAGATGAATTCATCCCCGCTGTTAGACGTGTGGCTGGATCCCAAATGGATAAAACTGTGCCCGAAATAACGGCTAAACCCACGCCTAAAATCAACAGCCGAATGACATACAGCAGCGCTACTTGGGAACGGTTACGCGGGCGTGGAAGACGAATTGGGTTATCGGGAGGAGAAAAAAGCGCATGTTTACGAGGAGCGCGTTCACGACGTTTCGATCGTAATTCTTCTAAGCTAGGGCGCTGCGGTTTTCTGGGGAATTCGACCACCTGAGACATTTCGGGCGCGGGACGAGGGGCTACTTTAGTCGGACGTTTTTTTCCAAACTTCGGCAGAAATCCTAGAAAGCCTTTGGAGGAAGTCTCTTGAGATTTACTACGATTACGCTGGGCACGACGATCGGCCAGCGAAGGTTTCAGTGCAGGATTAGGCAAGGGGTTGGGGGTTGGACGAAGTTCTGGGGCAACATTGTTGGTTTGCGAAGAACGACGAGGCTTGCGTTGTCGCCTTGACAAAAACTTAAATGATGATCCACCTGATTTCTTCATTGGTCTGTCCATATTGACGTGAGAGAGGCGCGATCGCTGGAAAGAAAACTGTTAAAAAGAGTTGGCAAAAAATAATTAACCAAGTAATTGGGATTCTATCCTAAAGGACTTTTTCTCGACGGCTTTTTATTCGAGTTCAGCGTTTCACATCGATCGCAGCGAGTTCAAACAAAGGATCTGATGACTGGCTAATCTGTATCCGATTCAGGCTCAATTTCCGTAGAGCGACCTTTGACAGATTCACTACCTTTATAATCAGAGTTCTTATGTTGAATTGCCCATCGCATTTGCCGCAAAATTCCCATTAACATCGTCATCTCATGCACAGACGGCACCGCCCGATCGAGCAGCACCCGAAACCGCCGCATCCGACTTTCAGCTGTGTGGTCATGGAGATAACCGATCGTCAACAAAAGTTCTTCTAATCCCAAGTAAAACGCATTGATCAGTTGAAATGGAGCCGCCATTGGAGCCACCGGACTCAACTCGCCCTCAAGTAGATGTTGGTGCAACTCATAACAACAAATCCCGACCGCCTGCGCAAGATTCAACGATGGATAATCAGGATTTGACGGAATGGTAATCAGCCGCTGTGCATACTTCAACTCAAAGCGCCCAAGTCCATGATCTTCGCGCCCGAAAATGATCGCGGTTTGGAATTGAGAATTAGAGAATTGAGAATTGAGAATTGAAGAGTCAGAATTTGAGGGAAGTAACCAGGGGACCACCGATCGCAGCGATTCAGCCTGTGTTTCTTCGCGGCCCACAGTGGCGGCAATCCGATGACACCCGTTTAGGGCCGAAGCCAAATCTGGCACCACAAGCACCTGATCTAGTACCTCTGCCGCCCGAACTGCCATCCGACGCGCATCCTCCGATCGCACATCACACTGCGGATTCACCACCACCAACTGTCGCAATCCCATATTCTTCATTACCCGCGCCACCGACCCAATATTCCGCTCTCCACCCGGCTCAACCAGTACAATACGAATAGACTCTAATCCCACAACACTAATCCCATCCATTTACCTCTTCAACTCTTAAATTCTCAGTTCAACACTATGCCACGTCAACGTAAAAAAATTGATTTCCCTAGCAAAACCTGTGTGGTTTGTGGATTCCCCTTCACTTGGCGCAAAAAATGGGAGAAGTGCTGGGATGAGGTGAAGTACTGTTCCGATCGGTGCCGAAATCGACGATCGGAGATTAAGTAGTGATGGATGCGATCGGTCTGCACCTAAATCCCAATTGCTTTATCTGATTAAGTTTAACGATCGTTTAAAATTTAACTCAGTTTTTTAGGGTTGTCGCCAATTCTCAGTCTGTAAGCCAGAGACTCGATCAAATTCTCGTTGGTTGGCTGTAACCATGATGAGTTGATGTTCAAGTGCTGTTGCTGCAATCAGAATGTCATAAGGACCGATCGGTTGGCCTTGAGTTTTGAGCTTTGCACGGATTTGGGTGGCTTGTTGGGCTTCTGGGTGGGTGAAAGGAACAATTGTGATTGTGGCTAGAAATTGGGCGATCGTAGATTCGATTTTCTGGGCACGTTGGGGGTTGAGGGCAAGGCCGTAATACAGTTCCATGACGGTAATGATAGAAACGGCGATCGCTGTAGGTAGGGTTTGTTTGAGGCGAATTTGGGTGCCTGGTTCATTTTTGATGAAGTCGCTGATGACGCAGGTGTTGAGCAAGTAGCGCATTAGAATAATTCCGGTTCTCTGGGGGACGGAAGTTCGACGCGGTAGGATTCAAAGGCGGGGAAGTCTGGATCGCCTTGGTAATTTAAGATTGCGTCGGGCCATTGTGCGATCGTTACAGATTTGGGCTGGATGAGTTGACGAAGGGCTTGAAGAACAAGGGTTTGGAGTGGAATATTAGATTCTGCCGCTTGGTGGATGAGGTCTTGTTCGAGGTCTTGGGGTAGGTCGATCGTGATTTGCATGGGTTTTCTCTATTGATTATCAGATACAGGGTTTGTAGATTAGTTTACTGAAGCTTGATATAGCCATTCCCAATCTAGTGAGGCACTAATCAGGACGTCAATCAGCCCTCATTTAGTAAGGTTTGCCAGTTTTCTTCTGTACAGTAACAACAATGCGTAAACCAACCGAGTAGGTCCTTTTCAGTCACGCTTAGAAATGCAGTTTCTAATGCTGTCAGCAA
>JANXNM010000648.1 GCA_025354065.1 Synechococcales cyanobacterium 340R_concoct_173_sub
CCTAGTGCATCTAGAACTTGAACGACAAATTCTGGACGGGTAAATGCAATCAGGACGATCGGGGGCAGTGTTCTAGGAAGCTCAATTGAGTCAAGGGATGTTGGCAATGAATTGGAGAGAATGGCGGGTTTGACTTGCATAATAAATACTCAAATACTAAGTGAATCTAATGAATCGAAACTCTATCCTCCTGTTTTTGCCAAACTATCACCAAATTGTATTCGATATAGATGGGCATAGACACCACGCTTTAAAAGCAATTCATGGTGATTGCCAACCTCAACCACTCGACCTTTTTCAAAGACCGCAATTTGATCCGCATTTTGAATCGTCGATAAACGGTGAGCAATGACTAAAACCGTCCGATTGCGACTCAATTCATCAATTGCTTGCTGGACAACGCGTTCAGATACAGTATCTAGGGCGCTCGTTGCTTCGTCTAGAATCAAAATCTCTGGATTCTTCAACAAAGCACGAGCGATCGCAAGGCGTTGACGTTGACCGCCGGAAAGTAATACGCCCCGATCGCCGATCGTTGTATCAAATCCTAAAGGAAGTTCACTAATAAATTGGTAGGCATTGGCGCGTTTTGCAGCTTCAATAACTCCCTCTCTCGTGGATGTTTCAACGCCATAAGCAATGTTATTGGCAACGGTGTCATTAAATAGAAACGTATCCTGGCTAACAATTCCCATAGATTGCCGTAACGATCGTAAATCAAACTCTCGAATGTCACGATCGTCAATGGAAATTCCGCCCATATCGCAATCGTAAAACCGAGGCAATAAATCGGCTAATGTTGATTTCCCAGCGCCAGAAGAGCCAACTAGTGCGAGAGTTGTACCTTTGGGTAAGGTTAGGTTAATATTTTGTAAGGTCAAGTTTTCATTGCCGGGATACCGAAATCCGAGATCTGTAAACCGAATTGCGTCTTTGATGCCTGAATAGTGAGTTTGTCCTCGTGGCATGAAGGGTTTGTTGTCTCGGCGCAAAAAGTCTGCAACCACCTGAACACTGGGTGCCGCATTTGCAAAACTACTGCGTTGAGAATTTAATTGGCTAACAAAGGGCAATAGTCTAAATAATACTAATAAATAGGTGAGTAAAATTGTTGAAAGAGAACCGGATTGCGTTTCAAACCAAGCTTTACCCAAAATAACGATCGTCAACACCGTCACAATTCCCGCAATCTCATTCAACGGTGGAACCATTGCAAAGGTCGCCTGGGATTGAAGTTCAGCATTTTCTCTCGCCTCAATGAGTTGACTCAGATTTTTATATTCAATATCTTCATTTCCGGTTGCCTTAACCAGCCGAATTCCCGAGAGAATCTCCTGCTGCATCACCGAATAGGCACGGGATTGCTCG
>JANXNM010000723.1 GCA_025354065.1 Synechococcales cyanobacterium 340R_concoct_173_sub
TATCTGGCACACCACAGGCTCAGGCAAAACCTTAACCAGCTTTAAAGCAGCGCGGCTGGCGACGGAGCTAGAGTTTATCGACAAAGTGTTTTTTGTGGTCGATCGGAAAGACCTCGACTACCAGACCATGAAGGAATATCAGCGCTTTTCGCCCGATAGCGTGAATGGTTCTGACAACACTGCGGGGCTGAAGCGTAACCTGGACAAAGACGACAACAAAATCATCGTCACCACCATCCAGAAACTGAATAACCTGATGAAAACCGAAGGCGACCTAGCCATCTACAACAAACAGGTCGTGTTTATTTTTGATGAATGCCACCGCAGTCAGTTTGGTGAAGCGCAGAAGAACTTAAAGAAAAAATTTAAGCGGTTTTATCAGTTTGGATTTACTGGCACGCCGATCTTTGGCGAGGACATTGTGGACGGCAGATTAATCCGTAAAGGGAATGCCTTGGGCGCAGACACCACCGCCAGCGTATTTGGTCGTGAGCTGCATTCCTATGTGATCACCGACGCGATCCGTGATGAAAAAGTGCTGAAGTTCAAGGTGGACTACAACAATGTGCGCCCAAAATTCAAAGCCATTGAAAGCGAGCAGGACGAGCAGAAGCTAAACGCCGCCGAAAATAAACAAGCCCTGTTACACCCCGATCGCATTCGCGAGATTTCCCAATACATCTTGAATAACTTCCGCCAAAAAACTCACCGATCGCAAGGGAGCAGTAAAGGCTTTAATGCCCTGTTTGCCGTGAGCAGTGTAGACGCTGCCAAGCTGTATTACGAAACGTTTAAGCAATTGCAAAAAGACAGCGATAAACCATTGACGATCGCCACCATTTTCTCTTTTGCAGCCAATGAAGAACAGAATGCAAAGGGAGATTCCCCAGATGAAGGCTTTGATGTCTCCGCCATGAACAGCAGTGCCAAAGAATTTTTAGGCGTGGCGATCGCCGACTATAACACCCTGTTTAAAACCAACTTCAGCGTAGATAACAACAGTTTTCAAAACTACTACCGCGATCTTGCCAAACAAGTAAAAGCCAAAGAAATCGACCTGCTAATTGTAGTGGGTATGTTCCTGACAGGCTTCGATGCACCTACACTCAATACGCTGTTTGTAGACAAAAACCTGCGCTATCACGGTTTACTGCAAGCCTATTCACGCACCAACCGTATTTATGATGCCACCAAAACTTTTGGCAATATCGTCACCTTCCGCGATTTAGAACAAGCCACGATCGATGCCATTACCCTGTTTGGCGATACAAACACCAAAAACGTAGTACTCGAAAAAAGCTACAAGGAATATATGGGCGGCTTTACCGATGTGGTGACGGGTGAAGCGCGGCGCGGCTTTGTGGAGGTGGTGACAGAGTTAGAACAGCGGTTTCCCAACCCCGACGAGATTGTTTTAGAAAAAGACAAAAAAGACTTTGCCAAGCTGTTTGGCGAATATTTGCGCGTTGAAAATGTGCTGCAAAACTACGATGAATTTGCCAGCCTGAAAGCCCTGCAACATGTCGATATGAATGACCCGACGGCGGTTGAAGCGTTTAAAACGGAACACTATTTAAGTGACGAAGACCTGACGGCACTGCAAGCAATCAAGGTTCCTGCCGATCGAACCATTCAAGATTACCGCTCCACCTACAACGATATTCGCGACTGGTTGCGTCGGGAAAAAGCGGGCAGTGAAACAGAAACATCCGCGATCGATTGGGATGATGTGGTGTTTGAAGTGGATTTGCTGAAATCCCAAGAGATCAATCTGGATTACATTCTTGAGCTGATTTTCGAGCAGAATAAAAAGAATAAAAGTAAAGGTGAATTGATCGAAGAAGCTCGCCGCTTGATTCGCGCCAGCCTAGGCAATCGAGCCAAAGAAAGCCTGATTGTGGATTTCATTAATCAAACCAATCTCGATAAGATGGCAGATAAAGCCAGCATCATTGATACATTCTATATATTTGCCCAAGCCGAGCAAACCCGCGAAGCAGATGATCTGATTTGTTCAGAAGGCTTGAATGAGGAAGCAGCCAAGCGCTATATCAGTGCCTCCCTGAAACGTGAGTTTGCCAGCGAGAACGGGACTGAGTTAAATTCCACCCTGCCTAAAATGAGTCCGCTTAATCCAGAATACAAAACCAAGAAGCAGAGCGTTTTCCAAAAAATTGCGGCGTTTGTTGAGAAGTTTAAAGGCGTAGGCGGGCAGATTTAGAACGTAGCTCAAGGGTTTAAAGTTATGATTGCAAAGGTTGTCCATCGAGGTTAATCTGCACCCTTATGTGGCAGAAATTCAAAAATTGCAGAGCTTGAACCCCGTTCCGAATTTGGAATTGCTAGGGGGCTATGACGGTTTCAACAAACCCGTTTCACGGAGGAATTCCTTCGCTACATCCGCAGGCTCACGTTGCTTGCCGCTCACCTCATAATTCAGTCGTCGCATTACCTCATCGGTGATCTTAGGAGCCAGCCCATTCAAAGCATCACGCAAAGTAGGCTGGACTTCTAACACAGCAGATCTAACCACAGGGGCGACATGATAGGGCGGATAGAATGCCTTATCGTCTTCTAGGAGAACGAGCCTCAACGTCGTCAACTCGCCATCCGTGCCAAAGGCTAACACAACATCCGCTTGACCATTGGCGATCGCCTTGTATCGCAGGCCCGGATCGGCGGGAATCAGCTTTTTGAAGTTAAAATCACCGTAGAGCTTCTTGAGACCAGGCAGGCCATCCTCTCGCCCTTGGAACTCAGGTGGGGCAATGATGGTCAGTTTGCTGGCATTGGCAACCATATCTGAAATCGTCTTGATGCCATACTTTTTGGCCGTTGCTTGGGTCATCGCCAAGACAGTTTTGTTGTCCATCGGCGATGGAGTCAGCCAGATCAGTTTAAATTGTTCCTGATAGGCTTTGGCAACGGTTTCAAATACCTGCTGGGGGTTGTGATTAACGGGCAACTTCAACACCGTCAGCAGTCCCGTGCCTGTATATTCCGGGTATAGATCAATCTGACCACTGAGTAACGCAGCATGGGCAACGGGCGTACCACCCAGATTAAGCTTCCGCTGTACTTTTAGACCACTGTTTTCCAGCATCGAAGCGTACATTTCACCCAGAATAAAAGACTCCGTAAAGTCCTTCGATCCCACGGTGATCACCTCACTAGCGGCATTGCGGGGACTGCTACAGCCGATCGTCATCATCACCAGCAGCAGTGGCAAGACGAGCAGAACTAGTAATCGACTAATTTTTCTCATGGTCTGAATTCCCCCACGATCGTACTCTATAGGTCTGGCACTAGTATTGTCTCACGCTGGGAGGGTTAAAATCCTCGCCACTCAGGTTTAACAAGAGAATAGTTCTATTGTGGTAATAGCAATATGACGGACGACAGAGTGAATGAATTATAAGTAAGGCTTGATGCGACTTAAGACAAAATCAGGAATGTTATGCTCTGTTTCATAGACTCGATCGTATTTTTGCTCGATCGCGAACCAATCAATAGACGAGTCTTGTAAGAACGTTTCCTGAAACAGATCAAGTGCTTTTCCCGACAATCCTTTTTCCCAACACTTATACATATTGAGACGGCTCTCATCAACTTCTCCAATACATTCAAAAGGAGTATGCGAGGCTAGTCCCAACATCTGTTTAAAGGTGAGCAGTAAATCTGGATCATCAAATAAGTTTTTTTCAAAAATAGAATCAACCAACTTCGGCGGAAAAACCGACATTAAACCCAACCAGACATAGGCGCATTTCGGACACTTTTTGCACCAGGGTTTTTGAATATTACACGAATGAATTTTGTCCAAAACTTCTGGATATCGGGCCAAATTTTTGAAAATCCGAACATCATAAATAGGCTGTAGCAGGCTGAAATACGTAAAATTAGTTAAAAGGTTGTTTTGAATAAATTGATTCAGCAATGTCTCTGCCGCAAAACTTTTCCCCCATTGATGATTCACTTCCCGGTTGATTTCCGGCCAGAAAAAGTTCCCTGTATTTGCACTTTTTTCATGGGATAAATTCAGATCATGATATTCCCACTGTAGAGCCAAAAATAAGGACTCAAATACAGAAACAGGGGTTTCGGGAATCGTGATTTTAGCAATTTGTGGGAAATAAAGTTCTAGAAATGGATGCTCAACAAAATTATCATAGATAGAAATTTTATGTTTTCTAATTGGAGCAGCACAATCCAATACGTCAGCGATCAAGTCATGTTGAGCTTCGGCTTTTCCATAAATGCTGTGAGCATATTGCATCGAAGCAAATGGAATATCAGCTTCCTGCAATATCTTCATGGCCACGATGCTATCTTTACCACCACCACAGCCCGTTAGAGTTGTTTGACGATCGCCCAAAATCTCAGTAGGGTGGCTTTCCCCCAGTTCTTTCCCAGGAAAAATCATCTCGGGTCCAGCATAGTCAGTCACTTGATTTTCATACCAGTGCTGTGCAAAGACTCCGGCGTAAACCTGATAAAAGAGATCGATTGACTCAGAAGATAAATGCTCAGCTAGGGTAGAAACATCATAATTTTTTGGAAAAAGTGAACATAACTTCATGCCTTCAAATAAAGCAATATGGGCCGCAATGCAATCAATGACGGATTGGGAATATTTTAACGCTAAAGCCGGAAAGGAAACATCATGATAAAAAACCTGAGTAGAAAACTGAAATTCATCGGCACAATAGAGAATCTGTAGATGATGGGCATGAATCGTTAGTGCGGCAATTTTAATGGTTTCAATTTTCATGATTTACCATCCCCAAGTTCCTGGTTCACCTTTGAACGGCCCAACGATATCCGTTGTAATCCATCCTCCATAGAAATCACCGGATTGGGGAATAACCTGTTCATCATTAACAAAGCAAGCATCCATTAAAATAGCAATAAACCCATAGCATTCTTGAATGGATACAAAATCCGGTGTCGGGTCAAAATATCGCCAAGCAGCGGCAGGGATGGTTTGATTCCCAATGCTAATATCGTAATATTCGTACCGTCCTTTCCATTCACACACCCCTCTTTTAGTGGCTTTGATTAGATGTTCTAGCTTAATGTCTGCGGCAGGGAAATAATACGTCGGAGGATGGCTCGTTTCTAAGACCCGTTTGCCTCTACTGGTTTCCGCCAAAATGATGTCCTGACAAATTACCTTTAGGTGTTTATTCGTGTCCTCTACGATCGCAGGACGAGGATAATCCCAAGCGGATTCTTGACCAGGTTTTGGGGGGATTGAGTTAGTAGGTCGCATGGTTAAAGTCTCCTGATTAAGTGGACTGAATAATAGGGTGTGTTGCAAGATGGGAAACCAGCCGTTAAGCTCGGCAAAGAATTAACCCAAACCACTGTTGAGGATCGGTCCAAGTTTGAATTGGCTTCAATCCGTGTGATTCAAGCTGGATTTGCAGGGCGACCAAATCAAATTTGCGAGAAATTTCAGTTAGAATACTTTCCCCGGCTTGAAAGGAGACGTTTAAATTCAAATCATTCAATGATACTTGATGATCTTTATGACAGTGAAGATACATTTCAATCTGATTATCAACTGGATTGTAAATGGCTTGGTGGGTAAATAAGTCGAGGTCAAAGTTACCCTGAAATCTCCAGTTTAAATGAGAGAGCATATTCAAATTGAATGCAGCCGTTACCTGTTGGCGATCGTTGTAGGCGGGTTCTAAAATGTCTCTAGTTTTTTGTAAGTCAATTCCTAGTAAAAAATAATCCCCTGGAGCCAACACCGTTGCGATTTGGGTCATAAATTGATCACAGGCCGCCGGGGTGAAGTTGCCCAAGCTACTACCCAAGAAAAAAAGCATCCGTTGGCTTAATGTAGCCGATGGTAATTTCGCCAGAGCTTGCTCATAGGTGCCAACCCATCCTTGTACCTTTAAAGTCGGATAATCGGTTAGTAATTGTTCGGCACTCTGGGTCAGAATCCGCGCACTCACATCAATGGGTTGATAGTGCAGGGGATGGTCTTGTAGCTGGTACGCATCAAGAAGCAAGCGGGTTTTTGTGGAACTGCCACTACCCAATTCGACCAGTTCACAACTACCCGTACACTGCGCGATCGCAGGTGCATAATGGTGCAGAATCCAGGCTTCTGTACGGGTTGGATAATATTCTGGTAGAGCGCATATTTGCTCAAATAGTTGTGACCCACGATCGTCATAAAAGTACTGCGGAGGCAATACCTTAGGCGATTGGGTGAGTCCATCAATTACATTCTGCCCAACTGCGATCGGAGAATGTTCCGAGGGGCTGAAGTGTTGAATTTGTAACCGAGATTGCAGTAAATCCGGTGCTTTCCAGGTAGCGGTTGATGTGATTTGCATCGTTAGAGTTCAATCTAAGGTGGAGAAATGGGTCAAGCTTGCTCTCTGGAAACAGGAGTATTCTAAATCAATGAGTCCATCTAGGAGATAACTCGCTAATTCAAATCTGAAGTACACCTAACGTTACCCCGAGAATCAGAGTTAAGCACTTATTCTAATCAATTGAACGAAGGCCAAACCCCGAATTGTCTTGTTTAACTTGTCACGAGTCAGGCTTTCGATCGTTCACAGATTGTGAAATTAATAAGTCCCTAGAAGACAACTCAGACCTAATCCGTCCCACCCCAGCGCCAAGATGGATTCCCGGCTTCAATCTTCTGCTGAAGAATCACCATTGTGTATCCATTGATGTCCGATATCCCCGTCGTATCGAGAATAAAGTAAGCATTCCCATTAATAAATCGCATCCGCAACAGAGAACTCGACATCGGTGCATCCTTATTTTCAACTAGTCCCCCTGTCGCCACACAACTGCGAAACTCAGGCTTCAGACGGGCACGCCAAGTCACACTAAACCGATCGCTCCCCTCAAACTCCACCGCCTCCCCAATCTGCTGGAGCTGAGCTTTTCCAGAGCTATCATAGCCACCCTCCCGATAGGGACTCGGCTGAATCATCACTTTTACTTCCTTTGGACATTTCCCCGGCTGAGCAGTTTTTTCTAGCATCGGGTAAACGCGCAGGGTTTGGACTTGGGGTTTTGGCATCTTGGAATTTGCAACCTCAGCTTGGGCGGCTGGACCAAGTAGGCAAATACTCAGCAGTCCTAGACTACAAGCGATCATCGTAATAGGTCGATGGAACATAACACAGCCTTTCTTACTAGTAATATCGGTCTTATTCAAATCTAGCCGTAAACTCAATGTATTTTTAATACAAAATTTTATGGTTCAAGTCTTTCGAGTGAGTGCAAGGAACACATCCGTCAAGGTTGCCTTATCGCGAGTCAGGCTTTCGATCGTTCGCGGATTGAGAATGTCTAGCACCGCATAAAGTTGGGTTGGATCTTCAATGGTGATTCGTTGACTATCCGATTGATTGTTAGATTGAGGGACGATCGTAATACCCAGGTGATTCAATTTTGTAATGCAATTTGGGTCGTCCAATAGTTCAGTTAACTGGATATGATAAGCAGTGCCCGAAAATTCTTTGATGAGTTCGGCAGTAGCTTTTTCCGCGACGATTTCGCCTTGATTAATGATGGCCGTCCGATCGCTCAAATCTTCCGCTACATCAAGTTGATGGGTTGTCAACAAAATTCCTTTTCCTTCTGCTGCCACTTCCCGAATCAGTCGTTTTACCGTTTCAGTCGCCTCCACATCAAGCCCAAGCGTTGGCTCATCTAATAGTAACAAAGCAGGGTCGTGAACTAAAGCTACTGCGATCGCAACTTTTTGCTGCATTCCTCGCGAGAGCTGCTGAACCACGGATTTTCGTTTATGACTGAGTTCAAAGCGATCGAGTAACTCCCGACCTCGTTGCCTTGCGACCTTAGGCGATAACCCACGAAGCACCCCAAAATAGGACAGATTTTCCTCAGGAGTCAGCCGCCAATAGAGATTGCGATTTCCCTCAAGCACCGCCCCAATGCTGGCAAATGCGCGAGTGTCAGCGTGAGGATTGTAGCCGTTGACCGTCACAGAGCCGTTATCGGGCTGGATTAATCCCGCAATCATTTTGATGCTGGTAGTTTTTCCCGCGCCATTCGGACCGAGGAAGGCCAAGACTTCGCCCCGATCGATCGACAGCGACACATCTTTGACAGCCGTTAGAACCGTATCAGGCGTTCGGTAAGTTTTCTGAAGATTGGTAGCGGTGAGGACGGAAGACATTAGTTTCTGGGGTTTGAGGGAAACGGACTGGGGAAAATTGAGATCGAGGGTTTATGGTTGCGCGTTTTTCGATCGCACTTTAATATTAAGAATAGTAACAACTAACCGCTGTTTGCTTGACACAAGTTTTGCAACTCTAAACACAGACGTAATCAGTTGTTATTCTCTCAGTTTTCTTGATGCAGGTGCCCATGACTATCTCTCTACAACGTCTGACGGCGGAACCGGGTCTCGATCGGTTAATTTCGGACTTTTTTCAACGATCGGTAGGGGAATGGCACTCGGAACGTCGGTATTTTACATTGCCAGACGGGAAAGTGCAGGAAGTGGAAAGCTTGATCACCATTCAATATCTAGCTCAGGGCTGCGATGAATTACGATCCTTAGCGGCGTTGCATGGTATTAAAAATGAGACGCTGATGACTTGTGGGGCTGCGGTGACGTGGGATAGCAAAAATTCGATTTTGGGTAAGGAAATGTCCAAGGGTTCGACCCTGTTTGGAATTGGCGGCGAGGTGATGTATCGCGATCGGGGATTTGCAACGCCTAAGCCCATTACAGCAATATTTTCCTTTAGCAACCCAGAAACCTTAGCCCTGCGAACGGAGTATCAAGGCTCGGTGTTTGAAGAAGAAGTGAAGTTAATCGGTAGCAAATATCGGACGAGGCAGACCATCATTTCTCGGTTTGGTGAGCAACAAATGATCGGTCAATACATCGAAAAACGGCTTGCTTGAATTTGCCTAACTCCCAATATCTGCGATAAGTTCTAAGGCGTAACGATTCGATCCCAGCCATGACGAAATCGCCTAATTTCAGCCCCAAGTTCCGATCGTCCAACTTCTACATATGGATGATCGGAATTTTCGTTTTTTCCTTGGCGATTCGCTTCTGGGGATTAGAGCGTTTTAACACGTTTGTATTTGATGAGATTTACTACGCCAAATTTGCAAATAATTACCTAACCAAAACACCGTTTTTCAATGCCCATCCGCCGCTCAGTCAATACTTGATTGCGATCGGCATTGCGATCGGGGAAAAGCTGCCGTTTGGATCCGGTGTGGTGAATGATCTAACGGGTTCGGTGGTGAAAAGCTGGAGCTATCGCTGGTTGAATGCGTTGACGGGTTCCTTTGTGCCGTTGGTGGTGGCGGGGTTGGCTTGGCAATTGACCCAGCGATCGCGTTTAGCTATTTTGGCTGGCGTATTGTCAGCCGTAGATGGATTGTTTTTGGTCGAGTCACGCTATGCCTTGAACAACATTTATTTAGTATTGTTTGGATTATTGGGACAGGTTTGCTTTTTAATTGCCGCTCGACGATTG
Source organism: Synechococcales cyanobacterium 340R_concoct_173_sub (assembly GCA_025354065.1). The sequence goes on from JANXNM010000723.1 coordinate 9,513, forward strand.
AACCGTGATGAATCTTGGAGAACATCATTCACTCGTCCGTCAATGTCGTGGATTTGGATGACATTATCGGGATTTTTCTTAGGGTGCTCAGCCTCCATTAAATGGAATGGACTTTGGTTTTTGATTACGATCGTGGGAATTTACGCATTAGCTTGGGCCTTTCGTTGGATTGACCCGATGTCTAAAAATAACGAGCCGAATAACGAGCCGACACTTCCCAAAAAAATCACAAATATTCCAGTAATTCCGATCGTATTAGGAATCGCGATCGTCCCCATTGTCACCTATTATGTCCTTTGGATTCCTCACATTGCCCAAAACCCAGATCTTCAATTCTGGCCACTTCAACAAAGTATCTATCTTTACCACAAAGGCAGTTCAGTCATTGGTAATGTCCATCCTTATTGTTCAACTTGGCAAACCTGGCTGACCATGCTAATTCCAGTGGCTTATTTTTATAAATTAGGCATTGATCCAACTGAACCGATCGCATTAAATGCACCGAACATCCCCCTATTACCCGGTGCTTCAATTTATGCCGTTCACGCCATGGGAAATCCATTGCTTTGGTGGATGACAACAGCGGCGATCGTAGCGATCGGGATTACATTGTTGTTGCGGTTGTGGAATAGATTGTTTGGGCGAGGATTTAGTGATTCATTTGTATTGGCGACAATGATGGTCGGCTATGGTGCAAATCTGATTCCTTGGATGGGAATTAGTCGATGCGCTTTTATCTATCACTACATGGGTTCATCGGTGTTTGCGACATTAGCGTTGGCCTGGTGGGGCGATCGGGCCTTAAGCCGACAGAATCCGACCCTGACACGCGTAGTTTGGATTGCGATCGGATTGTGTGTTGTGGGGTTTATCTTCTGGATGCCTGTGTTTTTAGGGTTGCCCTTGGATGAAGTGGGCTATCGATTGCGGATGTGGTTTCCATCTTGGGTAGAAGGAGCCAGTGCTTTGAAACGGAAGTCCTAAATTAGAATCGAGATTGAATTATTCTCTAAACCCGCGTGAATAAGGCACGATAAACGGGATTTCCCGCGTCTAAAACACCAATTTCTCGCTCGGTTGGAATAGGCATAATATTTTCTTGAGACCAATCTGGATTTTGCAACTCAAAGTCGGGGCTTTCTTTAAACCGATCGCGCATCTCTTGCGCCACATCTAGAATGTCAGACTGAAGAAATACAACTGCGCCCAACGGTAAAAAATCAGCTAAATCCTTCACTAATCCAGGCTGTACCACTCGACGTTTTTGGTGACGTTTTTTGAACCACGGATCCGGAAATTGAATCGTGACACGCTGAAGCACGCCGGATGATAATGATTCTAAAATCGGTTGCAATGAATTATTTGCATTGCAATAGAGATAATGAAGATTCAATACGTTTTCTTCGTCTCGTAGTTGATTAGCCTGAGTCACTAACGGTTCACGAATCTCTAAGCCTAAAATGTTCCAACTAGGTTCAAGCTGCGCCAGTTGAAATGCAAATTTTCCTCGCGCACAGCCAATATCTAAATGCAGCGGTTGATTAGGATTTGTGTAGATCTGTTGCCAATTTGGAGCGATCGCGGGAACTTGATACTTGGCGGAGAGAGGATTGACATGTTCACGGACACGGGCGAGAGGCATAGGAAGAATTTTTAGATTTTATTGAGGGTTTTACAGGGTTTCGATTATTCAAACAGATACACAATACATACAACAAGTGAGGATACTGAAGCTCCACGAGTGTAATAAATTCTCTGAATAGATAAGCAGACCGATCGATAGTTTACGACGTTCTTTGATTCTCTAACGACTTTCCGCATTTCACGACGACCTCTACACCTCAGTTTCTGCTCTAAATCTTGCCTTTGCGATTCCCGATATGAACAAGCCTCTGAACTTTCGTTTTGCTGTTTTAAGTGACCTCCACATCGCTCTCCCTAAGACTGTGTGGCAAAATCTCGCTCGAATTCATTTAGTCGAAGTCGGCATTCCGGCCTTAGAAGTGGCCCTCGATCGGATTTCTAAAGAAAATATTGATTTTCTATTGGTGCCTGGCGACTTGACACAACACGGCGAAGCAGCAAACCACGCTTGGATTGCGGAACGTTTTGCGCGGCTTCCTTATCCGGTCTATGTGATTCCCGGAAATCATGACATTCCAGTACTAAAGGCAAATGAGCAATCGATCGCTGCCGATGAATTTCCTGGCTTTTATCGCATGTTGGGCTACGAAGATACTAGTCTTCATTATTATACTCACGAAATATTACCTGGCGTACGGTTGATTAGTTTGAATTCCAACACCTTTGATGTGGATGGAAAACAAGTGGGCCGCATGGAGGAATCCCAGCTTCAGTGGCTCCGTCAAACCCTCTCAAAGTCCCAAACGGCAAAGGATGAACTCGTGATGGTGATGATTCATCACAACGTACTCGAACATCTGCCACACCAATCGACTCAAAGTATGGGCCAGCGCTACATGCTGGAAAACGCATCTGATCTGTTAGTCATTCTGCGGGCCTACAACGTTAAGATGGTGTTTACAGGGCATCTCCATATTCAAGATGTAGCTTACCAAGACGGCATCTATGACATCACGACGGGTTCGTTGATTAGCTATCCCCATCCATTTCGAGTGTTCCAGTACCAAACCGATCGGCACAACCGTCGTTGGTTACAAATGGAATCTCACTATGTAGAGTCGATACCGGGCTGGGAAAATCTCCAAGAACAAACCCGTGAACTCATGGGCAACAGGGGCGAGTTCTACATGCTGCAACTCCTGATGCAAGCGCCATTGAATTTACCTGAAGCTGAAGCTAAAGAATTGCTACCGAGTTTGCGCTATTTTTGGACAGCGGTGGCGGAAGGTGATGCAGTGTTTAACTTCTCGGAATTCCCAAAAGCGGCCAGAGAATACTTTGAATCCTTTGGGACTACAACTGCGATCGATAACCGGGCTTTGCTTCCAATGGGTGAAGGCCGATCACATCGTCGAGAATGTCTAGTCGGTACTGCGAGATAGAATAGTTACTGCGAGATAGGAGAATTGAGAATGAAAAATACAAAGTTCTTCATTCTCAATTCTCAATTCTTAGCCTTTCAGCGCTTCCAACATCGCCTTATACAGGTGAGACTGGTCAACGGCTGTAGGAACACCGGGAATCTTGTAAGATTTGCTGACACCACCAGGAGGATTGTCCACAAATTCTACGGGTTTGCCGATGTACTTCGATAGCTTGAACTTATCACCTTGATAGTAGACAGGAACCATGCGGTTTGTATGGCTTCCCCAACCGTACTTCACGTTAGGTTCAGACCCGAAGAAGTGTCCTGCCTCTTTTGGAGTATGTTTTGCGTAGGTGAGAGCTTCTGCACCGTTGGCCTTTAGCAATTTACGGAAATTGCCATTGAGAGTCAAATAGTGATCGTGATCTGCCGTGACAATCAAGACATTCTTTTTCCAGCCGCCATTGTTCTCAATCCAGTCGATCGTGGTTTGGACTGCATCATCGAAGGAGTACATCGTCCCGATCAAGTTATCCATGTTGTCATCATGGAGGGACCAATCCACATCACCGCCCTCAACCATCAGCCAGAAACCGTCTTTGTCCTTGCCTAGAACATTAAGCGCAGCTTGAGTCATTTCTGACAACGTTGGGTTCGCTTTGACTTCTTTAGCAATAAACTGCGCTGGGGTTTCATCTTGACCATTCTCAATGCCCTTGACTAAAGGACGAATAGTATCTGGGTTGGGGACTTGGGGACCATTGCTGGTTGCGCTACTTCCGGCTGCTGCCGTGGCATATAGATTGAAGGCATCTAAGCCTGTGGCACTGTAGTCACGATTTGCGGTCAGGAAGGGCAGGTTTCCGTTTTGTCCCCGTGCGCCATACAAGCCCAGCAGACGATCGCCTTTATTTGGATTTAAAGTGCGGGATTTGGCGAGTAACTCGTCGCCCCCATCTTTGATCTTGCTCAAGTCATTGGTAGAGGTGACGTTGCCATCGCGCTCTAGGAAGGTATATCCGTAGGGATTATTGGGGTTGGACTTCAGTCTGTTGTAGGTAGATTTCTTGATATAGGTATAACCACTATCGGCAGGTTGAACGGTACTTTGGCTGGTCGCATTTTGGAAATCCAAAGGATGACCGCCGCCTAGAAGCACAGTCGGCAAGAATCCTCTAACGTCTTGACGATCGGGACTATTGCGATCGGGCAAATCAGAGCGAATCGCCTGTTGTAAGATGCTGTCTAGCAATGGTAGATCGCTATCGTACTTACTGCGACGGTTAACGCTAGAAACCGCAGCACCAGGAGTTGCATGAGTCAGAGGCACTGATGAAACAACGCCCGTAGACTTACCCAATCTGCTAGCAGTCTGCAAAATGGTTTCTACAGAGGCTTTCTCGTAGATATCAACGCTCATGGCATTGTTATAACTTTTCACACCTGTGTAAAGCGCAGATGCCGTGTTGGCAGAGTCGGGATAGCTACATTTGATGTATTCCTTATCGTAGTCCCCTGCGGTTGCAGGAGATAGAGGTGTCCAAGGATCTGGACCTCCTTTTGCGGGTTCATAACCAACGATGTTGCCGCCATTCCCAGTCGTTCCTGCACCGCTTTGGCAAGGAGTGCTTGCGGTACCTTGGGGATTAGATTTCGCAGAACCAGGGTTCAGGGTAGGGTTAAAGGTAAATCCTGGGCGAACCGGGCTTTTGCCAGTGATAGGATCTGAGCCAGTGAGAGCAGAGTTCCCAGTCCCGTAAGTCAACGCAGGATTGGTGGCGCTGGCTGGAGCAGGAACGGTTGTCCCGTAGGTAGTTGCGTAGGTGTAGCCGCTGAGGGTTTGCATACTCAAACCACTGCCTTCTCCCTCGGTGTAGGGACGACCTCCTTTTGCGATAGCTGCCGCCCGCGCAGCCTGCCATCCCATGCCGTCACCAATCATCAAAATGACATTAACGCCCTTGTTTTTGCCTGCGGCATCCGCAGAGGACATTCCGATCGGGGAAAGTAGAAAAGCAAACGTGTAAAACACACCCAGCAGTCTAGATAAGACTCTTCTGCTGATGTTTGAAAATAGTTGAATCATGATTTTAAGGGAGATGAATCAATGAGCTAAGGGTGTAGTTTACTGATAGAAATTCGGTTCTTGGTGCGTTAACGAAGGGTTTAAATTCGTTGCCATTGTCGTCAACTCCGTGATGTCACCCTGCTGGAGTTGAACGCTAGAAGCTTCTGGGGAAGATATTGCACTTTGGGCCACTAAGGGCAATACAATTACACTCAAAAGTCCGATCGTAAACATTAAGAAGGCTTGAACCCAAGCTCTCCGCAAAAATATGGGTAGGTCCGATCGTTGCAAAAGTTGAAACATAAGAATTCCTCAATCTAAAGTGATTATCTGAGAACTAAGGGACTGGAATATAGACTTTTAGATCTTCCAGACCAACCATTCCACCTAATGATAGAAATTAGGTTCTCGTTCGGTGAGCCTGTCTCGAATAGGTATAGAAGGTGTAGCAATGATAGTGGGTTGTACATAGCGTTTTGGAATTGATCGATCGAATCCGAGTAGTGTTTTAGCACCTCCTGGTTGTTTGGC
>JANXNM010000740.1 GCA_025354065.1 Synechococcales cyanobacterium 340R_concoct_173_sub
TTGCTGCAAGACACCGTCCTTACGAAACCGAATTCGCAACTGCTCTTCCTGCGGCTCAACATGAATGTCCGAGACCCCAAGTTGTAACGCTTTGATCAAGATTTTGTTGACTAGGGCAACGATCGGAGCCGCATCTGCATCCCCTACTGTATCAAGATTAACTTCGTCAGCCCCCTCTTCTGAGAGTTCGCCATAGTCTTCAAGACCTTCTAGTTCAGCCTTCACATCAACCCGAGCTTGCTGCTCGGCATGTTGATCCTTCTGGACCCGTTCATCTAAGTACTGAGAGATCAGACGGTTGTAATCTTCACTCGTAATAACCAGCCGTTGAAGGGTGAGATTTTTGGCTCTTAAAATACGATTGAGGTCATCCTGAGCATCCAGATTATCTGGATAAACCATGGCCACGAGAAGACTATTTGTCGTCTGGGAAAGTGGTACGAACTGATAGCGACGGCAGATATCGATCGGAATCAGAGTATCAATCAGTTGGCCAATTTGGGAGTTGGCAATTTGATTAATTTCTGGATCGAGAGACTCGACACCATATAAGATCTTGAGTTCAAAGAGTTGTTGCTTTTTATACTGACGTACAAGATCGGGAGAGAGCTGTTGCCCAGTAATCAACTCTAGGGATTCCGTTAAGGGTTTACCCGAACGACGACTATCCGCAAGTGCCTTCTGGATTTGATCTTGACTGGCATAACCTGCTTGGACAAGCTTGTTGCCAAACGGAGACAGATTGTTTTGAACAGCCAGCGCACGACGCTGTTGTGGAGAGTTCGTCATAATTTGGTGGAATCGAGTGAAGTTGGAGGAGTCGCTCTGCTTATCTTCCTAAATATTGCCCCAATTTCTCCAGAAAGATCCGTTCTTGTTGTCTTAATTGTCGGAAAGGTTTTTCAACCTCCACCTCCATCGGGCACAATGGAAGGGTATGAGACTAATTTTAATCAAAAACGAGGAAATCTAATAATGGGTGAAGAACAGCCAATTAAATCGGTAGAAGAACTTCTAGAAGATCCCCAAGCCGATCAGATTATCCAGTCTGGGCTTGAGCTGGACCCAAGTTCTGAGACTGTGATGGCAGATGCATCTGTCGCTTCAACTCAGGATGAACTTGAGGAAACGACGGACT
>JANXNM010000769.1 GCA_025354065.1 Synechococcales cyanobacterium 340R_concoct_173_sub
TGAGCGGTTCCTCCCGCATTCGTCGTATTGGCCCCGATCGCAATCCCTTCAGTCCGGTTTCCCGTGATGGTATTGTTGTCGAGTTTTATCTTGAGCTTGCTGGCCTCTTCAGCGCTCACCCCAATCCCAACGACGTTCCCAGTGGTGAGTCCGCTGTTGTTGATTGTGTTATTAGTGACGATCGCTGTAGCTTGACCATTGATGCGCGTTCGGATGTTAATTCCGAATAGCCCGCTGTCTTTGATCGTGTTGTTATCAATAAGGGCTGTACTGATTGCAGCATTGTCCGCACGAGTTTCAGAGAATTCAATTCCATTCGCAGCGGCTTTCGTAATAACGTTATTTGTTACGACATAGTTTGTGTTCGACGTTTGGCGTGCACGAAGCGCGATGCCGATACCACCTACATTTGTAATGGTGTTGTTAGAAACGGTTCCTAACCCCAAGACTGCATCGCCATCGGACCCAAAGCTGACGCCTTTGTCAGCAATATTGGTCACGGTGTTGCCTGTGATGGACAAGCTGCTAATGCGAGCGCCTTTGTCGGGTAACAGATCGACGTCTCCGTTATTCAAGTTCATGTCAATCCCATCAGCACCATCAATGCCGAGCTGCCCAATGTTTCTCACAGTGTTGTTGGCAATGTTGACTTTAGCGGTGGCCGTTCCGCTGCACGCTGCAAAGGTGTCGGGCAGTCCACCTGCGTAGCTGCGACACAGGCTAAATTCAATCCCATCCACCTCATTACCGACAAGGGCTGTCTTCGTGTAGACGCCGCTGCCGATAACAGAGGCGTATCCAGTGGTCGATCGCGTATTGTTGTCGCCGACTAAGTTATTGGCGATCGTGAGGTCTACGTCGCCCTTATTATTTCGGATGTAGATACTTGCTTCGAGACCCGTTTGGTCATAAGGCTGAATCGTATTGAGGACGGTGTTGCTGGTGATGAAGGCTTTACCGTTGATATTTTCAAGTCGAATCCCTTCACCGATCGCATTTGTGACGTTGTTCTTGTCAATCAGTGTTTGTCCGCTCGTTGTACTATTGGCCCCAATTAGGACAATTCCACGGCCTGCTAGCAAAAGACTCTGATTCGTCGCCGTATTCGGGGCGTTTATTGTGACTCTGTTATTGGCGATCGTGGCGTTGGTGTTGTTATTACCGATAATACCCGGTTGATTGGGACTATTCGTAATCGCAAACCCTGACAGCACTTGGTTACTACCATTACTCGCTAAAGTCACTGTGGCTGAGGTTGGGTTGATGCCTGTCCCAGAACCCGGAAGATTAACCATTCCGAGGGACGTGTTGAGCGTTTGAGCTGAGCCTGTCGAGAGCACTTGAACTTGAGTCGGAACCGTGAAGGCTGGAATGCCGGGATTTGTACCTGATTTGACATAGACAATGCCGTTGCCATCCGTCAAGGTTTTGCTCAGAGCCGATGCAACAGTTCCCGTTGGACTTTCAGCCGTTCCGGTGCCTGTTGCGCCTAATGTGACTTGCTGGAAGACCCAAGGCTGGCCTGTGGCAGGGTTAATGGCAACAACCGTATCGCGGACAATTTGTTGATCGACGAGGATATTTGATTCACGCTGTGGGGTGTCACCTAGACGGGAAGCAATGGAAGTCCGATCGGTTTTTGAATCACTAGCCGCACGACTAGAAGAACCTCCGCCCAACGTTGCACCAATGTTAAACACAACGCGAGTATCAAATCGCGGATCGTTTTGAATACTCAGTCCAGTCGTCACCCCATTCCACGTTCCCACTAGGCGACTTCTGACGCCCGCGAAACTTGCAATGCCTTCTCCTGAGTACAAGTACCCGCCCACATAGCCTTTGAGTCCACCGCCGTTCCAAGTCATCAGCTTTCTGCCAACTTCTGCATCAAATCCAGCCAGCGCATCCTGAAGCACCCGAGTCCGATCGAGCACTAAGGAATTGCCCTGAAACCCAGACGCAATGGCGCTGGTGGCTCCGAGTTGAATGTTGTTTTGACCGATCGGCAGGTAGGCATTGGTGTGGAAATCCCAGTTCCGACCCAGAACATCAAAGCCTGCGCCCAACTGATTAAAAACAGTGTTCCCTGTGTTGCGCGTATCGTAGGAAACATAGCCGCCAATGATCTTGCTTTGAGTCTCATCGACAAAACGATGCCCGAAGAGAAGATTGCCTCCAAGAACCCCACTACTAGTATCAATTTTTAATCGTCCATCTAAGTACGTCAGATTTTGGCCGGGGGTTTGGCGGAGGGGCGTAAAAGCTCCCAAATCGATCGCTTGGTTGTATCCCGAGCCTACGGTTGTCGTGTAAACGCTTAGGCGAGGCTGAAATGCAGCGATCGTTTTAGGGGTTGTAGCAAGCGCTTTAGCCGTTCCAGTGGTTTCGATCGGTCGGGAACTTGGAGATTGTGGCGTTTGTGAATTGACCTGTGCATTGACCTGTGAACTGACGGAGAAAGATAACAAACTAGAGAGCAGAATTGTTGACGATAACGCAGCGATCGAGTTGGAGCTAACCATCTTAAACTTATTCCAGGTGTTAAACCATACAGTGAGATGTACCCTAAGAATATAGATTTAGGGTTAAATGTAAGTGATCCCACTATTATCTAATGATTAAATTTAATTCAATTGATACATTATGCCGCCCGGAGATAAGGAGGTTGTGATAAATCCTGATCGTTATGGGACTGTTTTGGAGATTTTTGGGGGAACCGATCGTCTATGCCGCTATTCTGAGCAATCGTATCGACATCATAGTCCTGCGCCTGGATCGAAGTAAGGAATTAAAAGTATAGCGGCGGCCATTTTGATTAGGACATAGACTAGAGGAAATAACGTTCCCCCCGAGATAATTATGGCTAAAGCTTACAGCTACGATTTCCGTCAGAAAGTGATTGAGTCAATTGAACAACTCGGATAATTTGCGTCACGCCATGGAGACCGTTCTTAAACAAGCGACGTCCTAACATGGCTGCTCGTAGCTATATTTCTACAGAAATGGTCAGGAAGTTTACTTCTAATCCTCTGTCTTCGAGCGATTTCTACTTATTTCCCGAAAACGGTTACTTCTATGCGACGGTGAATCACGGTCTGAATGACTCTACTCCAGATCTCGAAGTGTACGACAACGACAAGCAAGAGATTCAGCCGATGGTTGTAGATTCAAACACGATTAAATTAGAATTGTCTGCCAATGAAATGACTACCAACTCATTCCCAACTAACGTGCATCTGTGTTGGAAAGTCTGAAAATACAGTGGTGACCTCTACAATCCCAACCAACTTTAAGCAGCTTGGAACCCGTCCCCACTGGTAGCAGCTAGTGAATAGCACCGTCGATCACTCAACTGATGGTGTGACGACTGAGACTCCGATGGTAGCCCTTAACGTCTTAGCGGCGTATATGTTGATAAATCAAGGTTTAGTTTATTTGTCAACTAATGACGAGAATCACTATCGATTTAACGGAACAATACCTACTAGTGAATGGAAGTGGATTGAATGGAAGTGGATTTCGCAAAACGTCTTTGATTCCACTGTTGGTTTCCCCGATCGTATCGCACTGTAATCCTCTAATCCTATTGAGGGAGCATGAATCTTCCAGAAGAAGCGGCCAAGATTATACTGGGGGTGACGATTACCGGGGTCGTGGGCGCTATCGTTTGGCTGTTCAAGTGGCACAGTCACCAATCTAAAAATCCATGACCTAAACCGGGATATTAGGCACCTTCAGCGAGAAAAGGACCAACTCTCTTAAACGATCGCGGAACTTGATATTCAGGGTGAGCAAATTACTGCTGGCATTCGGAAGGATTTAATTTCGATCGATCGGCGTTTGGGGAGATGTGAGACACGGATTTATGTGATTGAGGTCCGAGTTAATATCCCGCAAACTCAAGCCTAGAGCCGTTCTTTTTATTCTCTTTAGAACCGAAAGCCAACGCCGCCCTGCAATGTAGCCGCTGTACCATGGGTGTCTTTGTAAGCATCGAAAGAGATCACTGCATTGCCAAAAATCACCATATTGCTATTCGGCAATGCGTAATCAATTCCCGGTTGAATGGCAAATCCAGTCTTGTCACCGACAGGAGTGACGCCGCCCACTGGGATGGACGCTCCAACACCCACATAGGCATCGGTTTGCCAGTTAATTGGAATATCGTAGGAAACAGTTGGCACCAATGCGACTCCGCTTCCCACGAATACTTGTCCGCGCAATGAAATCGGTACTTCTAAAAATTTATAACGACCTGCGACCACACCCGAAATCTTCCGGCCTTCACCACCTCCTTCCGTCAGCCCGACGGCCCCACCCACTCCGATGTAGCTTCCGTAAGCCGCTTGGGCCTGAACGGGAGTTGCGTTGCTAACCACGATCGCGACCACTGCAATGGTGCTGATTAATCCTAAGCTTGTCTGAAGGCTGTGCAGGGTGCGTTTCATGGATGGCTCCTTAGATGTGGTGACTACATTTCTAATATTAATAATACTCAAGAAACTGAAAACGAATATTATTTACTGGTTTTCGGGGGTTCTATTTCTGCTTAAAATCTTGCTGCTTAAAATCTCCCTAAAGATAGAGCTAAGGAGTTGTCTTCGTATCCATGGACGATGCTGGCGTTGGCGTTGGTGATGTGGGTATTGATGAACCTTTAAGCGAATCTTTCGCTGTGAGTACGGCTCCTTCTGCACCGATCGACCACAGGACTGCCGCTGCTTCTGCTCGGGTGACGGATCGTTGGGGTTGTAATAATGTTGTATATCCAAGCGATCGACGCAAATTTGACCGATCGCCATTTTGTAAATCCAATGCAACTAGTCGTAGTGTTTCTGGATAAATGACTTTGCTTAAATCTTGGAATGGCAAGGTTTTTCGTAAGGTTTCGATCGCTAGAACATCGGCCTGCGACAGACGACTATCGAACGGCATCTTCCAGCGCAGCAACTCTTCGCGAGTTAAGGCTTCTGAGGGTTTAAACCGATCGTTCTTACCCTCATTCTTCGCATCTCTAGAGAGAGTACTCGGCAAAATTCCGGCATCCGCTAAACTCTGTAAAATTGCAAAATCTGGGTCGGAGTTGGGAATATCTTGAAATGTGGGTGTGCTGCTCGGGCGATCGATCCGAATTTGCTTGGTGGGGCGAGATTGGTAGAGCCGATTGTTGGTGAGCAGCAACCACTTGGCAAATTCTCGACGCGAAATAGGGGCATTTAAACGATTAGCGTCCGGTATCTGAGCATCCGGCAAAACCAAATTCAGCGCCAACATATCGTCTACATAAGGTCGCAATTGGGCCGGAGTTTTGTCGATATCCTGCCAGCCGATCGGAGTTGGGGTCGGATTTTCTGTCGGACTTGCGATCGGGGTGGGTGGGATATTGGACGACGGAACTGGACTTGGAACAGGACTCGGACTACTCAATCGAGCATCCGGCTTTAGCGCATTTTCAGCGTCTTGATTTCCCGCGCAGCCGCCCAGCAGTAGAACTAATGACATTAGAAAAACCGATCGTACCGTCATGACAAACCACCATTCCCATCCATTCTCTTAGCCATTCGCTTTATACATTTATATTATAATTCAAAGTATGTTCATCCCCTGGCAACCCGCGAAATCCCCAATTATGTTTTGGCGTTTCATAGATGACTATTTCTAAATCATTTGGCTCAATGTCCAACCCCTTGAAGCGATCGAACATCAATCGAATAAACTGCTTTTTTGCCTCCACGCTACGTCCTTCAAACATGCTGAGTTCGACAATGGTGTAACGAGGCGATCGATCGGATGCATAAATAAAATCTTTTGGGAGCATCGGAAAAAAGCGATGGAAGCGTTTCTCGGCTGGATATTGAAAAGCATCCATCACGCAAGAATGAATTACATCTGAAAGTTTGGCCTTCATCGGATTAAGCTGAGACTGAAGACCGTAAATTTTGACTTGAGGCATGAAATCCGCCTTGAAAACAACACCCACAATCATACCTTTCGCGCTAATCTAAAATAGGGGCAAGCGCTCAATAACGTTTGTTTCCGACTATGCGAACAGAATTAAGAACCCAACCGATCGGAGATATTCATGAACGTTGCACCCACCACTGACGCGACTGCACTTTTTAGGGCCGCTTATGACAACCGCTACACTTGGGATTCCAGCTTCCCTGGCTACAGCGCTGATGTGACCTATCGCTGTGCCGGGACCGAGTTCCACGGAAAAGCCCTTGTCTCGCCCGATCCGCGCATGGGTTACAAAGGTGAAGTTACCGAAATTGCTGATGAAGAAGTATTGAAAGCCGTGATGGGCCAACTCTGGGAAACCGCTATTCATCGCGTTCGTCGGCCTTTTGAGAAGACCCATGCGGGCAATGTCTTTTCGTTTGGCGACACCGATTCCACAGGTGCAGTTGAGATCTTGATGGAAGGCAAGCGCGATCATTACCGCGTTCGCAACAATGAGATTGTCTTGGTTTACCGAAATATTCACGGCCAGTTTGTTAAGATTAATACCTTCGCTAGTCACGAATCAACCGAAGGCTACTTGTCCCACAAATACGACTCGGTGTATAGCGATCCTGAGACAGGCGAACAGAAGGGCGAAAAGCAAGACTTTGAAGACATTTATAGCTCCATTGGCGGTTATCAGGTGTTGACTCGTCGAACTATTTCGACTTTGGATGAAAATAAACAGCCGATCACGATGGATTTTGAATTCACGAATGTAGAATTGTTGAAATAACTTCAAATAATCCGTTACGATCGACCTTACTACAAACTGACTAAACTATTATGTCTCTTGCATTGACCACGGATAATGTCGAAACCGTCCTCGACGAACTCCGTCCCTATCTCATTTCGGATGGCGGAAACGTCGAACTCGTTGAAATTGACGGCCCTGTTGTAAAACTACGCCTCAATGGTGCTTGCGGTTCTTGCCCAAGTTCAACCATGACGCTTCGGATGGGAATCGAACGGAGACTCCGCGAGAAAATCCCCGAAATCAACGAAATCGAACAAGTGTTCTAAGCAGGTAAATATTCTAAAGGGGCATTAATGCTGGGTTAGAAATTGCTTAAATCAAGATCCATGGAATTCCGTGGATCTTATTTTTTGCCATATAATCGACGATCGCTTAGGATAAACCCATCTTTTAAGTCCTTTGCCATGATTCCTGACATCAACCCTATTTTGCTTCCAATCCTCGCCACCGAACTCAAATACGGTGAACTTGCCTACGGTCCAAATTTCCTTTTAGACCTCAAAATTTTCAGCCAAACCAAACCTACAAAATCGGTTTCTGCTGCCTATAAATTAATTAAGTCAATTTATGCCGAAACCCCTCTTCCTGAAGCTCATCTAGAACCGTTACTCAGTACGATCGATCGGGATACGACATCCGATTCCTGGGATGCGAAAGATAATATTAGTGAACTCACGACTGCAACATTTGGCGAATGGCTAGTGGGATGTTGTTTGGCTAAAGAATATTTTGAAGCTGAAAATACAGAGACTGAAGGTGCTGAGTCTGAAGGTGCTGAGACTAATTCTTACGACGCGCACAAAGCATCACTAGACCAACTCATCCAAACCATTCAACCCTTATTGTTCGGTGACACCAAGTCCGTAACGCTTTATACTCTCACTGATTCTAATAATGAAAATACGCCTTACAGTGTCTATCTCTCGATCGGTCCTACTCATACCCTGCTAGTTGTTAGTCATTGGATTTTATAGATAGATCCATTGATGCGGTAATATACGATTTTGGCCTTGTAAAACTACTATGTCCTGTAAAACTATTATGTATCATACAAATTTGCCATGAACGATCGCAAATCTTTTACTTCTAGTTCGGCCCGGCTAATCGAGGAAGTCCGTCGGGGCTGGCACTGGGTTGTCTTTGTGATATCGGTGTTGGGCCGGGTTGGAGGCATCAAAGAATGGATTCAGACCTTAAAACGCTTGGTGAATCTCTTATCGTCACGGGCAAAAGGGACCGTTAGAGTGCTGGATGGCCGATCGTTTTATCAGGCATCAGAATTTCCCTTTGCTGGCATATTAGAATCAAATTGGGAAATCATTCTAAAAGAAGTGAGTGATTTGCAGGGCGAGTACTTCATTCCTTGGAGTGAAAAGTATTTGTATAAAGAGGGCTGGAGTACGTTTGGACTGTATGCCTATGGGGTCAAAATTTCCAAAAATTGCGGTCTTTGTCCCGAAACAACTCGTTTACTCGAACAAATTCCAAACCTAACCACCGCCGGGTTTTCAGCCTTAGCGCCAGGAACTTGCATTGCCCCACATACCGGGTATCCGGATGGGGTTTTGCGGTGCCATTTGGGATTAGTGATTCCGTCGGATTGTGCACTGCGGGTGGGCGATGAGGTGCAGGCTTGGCAGAATGGCAAATGTTTGATTTTTGATGATACGGCAGAGCATGAGGCTTGGAATCGTAGCGATCGGACCCGTGTAGTGCTGCTCTTGGACTTTACGCCCTAATATTGGAACCTAGCTTGGGTGAATTGAATGCGCCGAGACCCGCTCTTCTATCAAATGTTTCAACGATCGCCCCAATTACTATTTGATTTAATTGGCGATCGTCCATTGAATGCTAATGACTACCGATTTGATTCGGTCGCTGTAAAGGAACCGAAGTTTGAAATTGACGGTGTATTTCTGCCACCTGAATCTGAACCGGGAGTAGTCTATTTCTGCGAGGTACAGTTTCAAAAGGATGAAAAGTTGTACGAGCGGTTATTTGGTGAATCATTACTTTATTTTTATCAGAACTGCGATCGATTTTCCGATTGGCAAGCGGTCGTAATTTATCCATCCCGTAGTACCGAACAAAGTAAGCTGCATCCCCATCGATCATTGCTTAATGGCCCACAGGTTAAGCGGATTTACCTTAACCAGTTAGGTGATGTGAGATCGCTCCCGATTGCAGTTGCGGCAGCGGTGTTGACAATTATTGATGAAGCCGAAGCCCCAGAGGTAGCTCGATATTTATTGTCACGCACTAAGGAGGAAGGATTTACGGCTAGGGAAAGATCTAATCTTATTGATATTGTGACATCTATAATGGTCTATAAGTTCACTAACTTAAATCGTCTAGAGATTAAAACTATGCTAGGACTGAATTTACTAGAAGAACCCCGCTCCATAAGGGAAGCCAAGGATGAAGGCCGTGAAGAAGGTCGAGAAGAAGGTCGAGAAGAAGTCGGTCGATCGCTGATTCTCAGACAACTTACAAAAAAGGTTGGTAAGTTAGACGAGGCGATGCGCGATCGTGTATCCATTTTGGCGGTGGAGCAACTCGAAGCATTGGGTGAGGCATTGCTTGATTTCTCTGGGGGCGCTGATTTAGAGGGTTGGTTTAGCGAGAATAGCTAGGACAGAATCGGCCCAGAACGATCGCCTGGTCCACCCTCAGCACATTACTTAGGACATTGGTGAGTTTTGGCGATCATTAAGCTGTAGTTAGCGTTGAAGATGAGTTTCAGTGTAAATTGTCTCAAGTCCCCATGAATTGAGTTTTCTCCATGAGTCAAACAATTGAACCCACTGTTCATCTTGATAGCACTACCACAGCGACCGATGAACGCGTTAAATATGGTGAACGGGAAATTGAGAATGCTCAACTGATTACCTTCCCAAACCCGCGTCCAGGACGCATTTACACGATTTCGGTGATGATGCCGGAATTTACCTGTAAATGTCCCTTTTCCGGCTATCCAGACTTTGCAACGATGCATGTCAGCTATGTTCCAAGCGATCGAATTATTGAACTAAAAGCCATTAAGCTGTATATCAATAGCTATCGTGATCAATACATTTCCCATGAAGAAGTGACCAACAAAATCCTTGATGATTTAGTCGCGGCTTGTGATCCATTAGAAATGACCATCAAAGGCGACTTTCAACCCCGAGGGAATGTTCATATGGTGGTTGAGGTGAAACACATTAAAGCCCGCTAGTCATTCCTGTTGCTGTTTTGGAAACTCTGCTGGAGTAATGTCTACTGTGACTACAGTCTTTCCGCGCATTAATTCCAACGGAATGGCTTGACCGATTGTAGATGCTTCCACAACAGCCAAAACTTCGGCGAGAGTTTCCACTGGTTTACCATTTAATTTACGGAAAATGTCCCCGGCTTGAACCCCGGCTCTAGAGGCTGGGGAATCTTTAGCAATCCCTAAAATAATCACACCACGCTCTTGAGTTACCTCTAGATTTTGGTCCGATTCGCGCTTAATCCGATCGCGTAATTCGGAGGTCAAATCGCCCATTTGAACTCCTAGAAATGGATGATTTGCTTTCCCTTGATTGAACAATTGCTTTGAAATTCGTTGCGCTGTATCGATCGGAATCGCAAATCCTAAGCCCTGACCATTAGCCCGAATTGCGGTATTAATGCCAATCACTTCACCCCGATCGTTCAAAAGTGGCCCACCAGAATTACCCGGATTAATCGCCGCATCGGTTTGAATGAATCGCACTCGTTTATCCGGAATGCCCACCTCAATACTGCTTCGTCCTAGCGCACTGATAATTCCCGCTGTCACCGTATGGTCTAGTCCCAAGGGATTACCAATGGCTATTGCCCATTGACCGACCACGAGTTTAGTCGAGTCACCCATTACGATGGTCGGAAGTCCTTGGGCCTCAATTTTGATGGCCGCCACATCCGTCACCGGATCCATGCCCACAACTTTGCCCGTCAAACTCCGACCATCCTCCAACAACACCTGCACCATATCGGCTCCAGCGACCACATGAGCATTGGTTAAAAGCTGGCCGTCAGCACTAATAATAAAGCCAGATCCAGTTCCACGCTGTGCTGGTCCATTTTCGTCGGGTGGCGCATCCGGTCTCTGCTGTCCAAAAAAACGTTTTAACAATGAATTCGCATCGCCTTTTCCATCTCGCCGCCTAGATACCTCAATGCGAACCACTGCCGGACCCACACGTTCAACAACGGCAGCGATGAAGTTGGGCGGTGGGATTGTCGGCGAGTTAGACGCTTGTATAGCCGATCGGATAAGCGGTGCCAAAGATTCAGAACCCGATTTGCTGACGTAATGTGTGGCAATTAATCCAGATCCGCTGCCAACAGCAAGGAGTGAGGTGCCGAGGGCCAATTGTTTAAGCGTCAATCCCATGACTTATCCGAAACCGTATAAATTCTCTCGATCGCTAGCTTACTGTACAGATCTAAGGTTGGGGCACTTTATTTATTCTCCGGGATATGACATTGGGCAAGCATCGCCCTAATCCCCTAGTTCCAAATCAATTTGAACACTATGATTTTTACAGAACGTTTTCAAACTTCTGTTCCCCGACTTAACTCGGCCCAATAGAGCTATCTGAACGTGGCACGCTCAAAACAGTGAGAGAGTCGGGCCGGGAAGGGGCACAATCAAGTTAAACGAGGGTTAGAACGGGGGCAATTATGGCGCTGGCTAAAGTTGTAGAAACAGTCCGCTTTGGGAGAAGAAGAAAGATAATAAGACAAGCCTTTTTCTGGTTACTGACGACCGTGCTTGGTATGGTCACCACAAACACAGCCTGTACCCGTCAACCCTATGCTTCTACTGGTACTAGTAAGCCCCAAGCAGAAGCAACGGTCGGTGCTAGAGCGCTTTCAAACAGCGAGACGAAGGCAATAGCAAACCTAACCATGATGGTGAGTGAGCAGTTTTCAGTTTATGGCACTCAAGCCCAATTTGCTCAGGACAGCAACCTTAGAGGCGGGGTGCCGCCCGCTGATCAACACTACAGCTATGCCATTGCCCAGGTAACGCCAACGAAGGTTTACATAACCGCCACCGCCCAGCAGCCCACCCATCGCAGTTTGTCTGCCCAGATTTTTGTCCTTCCCGCTGCCAGCCGTGCTCAAGCCTATCAAAATAGCCCCATTAGTGGCTCCCTATGTGTGACCAATACGCCTTCACAGGTGCCTCCCGCTGCACCGGGGGATGCCACCGTCGCCGAACCACCCTGCCCATCTGGCTCTTTTTCTTTTAATGTGCTGTATCCGCAGAGGCGCAAGTAATGTATCAAACGTGTATTTTTCCTGTCTGTTTAGTTTATCGGGCAAGCTTTCTAACTCTTGCCGAAAGAATTGATAATCCCATCAAAAGTATTTGTCTCTTTCAACTGGTTTACTCTTTTACTTGACAAATGTATTAGTCTCTACACACTTTTTTACATCGTTTTTTTCATAATGGGAATTGCTGAGTTCACCGCCCCCATCCCCCGCAGCAGATAACTTCTGCACTATAATCACACAGGGTCTGTCGGTATGTATGGACCTTATGTATCGACCTTGTTAGACAGTGGACCTGAGTCGAAATAGCCCTTACTTTATTTGTGGGCACCCTCTAGATAAAGAACCATTCACGATTTTCTCAAAGGAATAACTAGCTAGAACGTCAGAATTAGCGAATCTCTACCTCGTATCTTATTTACTCAATCTTTCTCAATTCTATGCCTCATTCCTTAGCCACCGATTACAATCTCCTACTGGTCATCGTTTCTGTCGCGATCGCCATCCTAGCGTCCTACACTGCTTTGGACCTAGCTGGACGAGTGAATGCAACCCAGAACCGTGCTCAAATCGGTTGGCTGATCAGTGGAGCGGCTGCCATGGGTGCTGGCATCTGGTCGATGCACTTTATTGGCATGTTAGCCTTTCGATTGCCTGTTCGCGTTTATTACGACTTTTTAACGGTTCTCGTTTCCGTTTTGCCTGCCATGATTGCTTCAGGACTGGCTCTATTTTTGGTCAGTCGCCCGACATTGGGTTGGATGCAGCTATTGGGCGGAAGCCTGTTCATGGGATTAGGGATTGTGTCAATGCACTATCTCGGCATGGCTGCAATGCATACGTCAGCAGTGATGCATTATGATCCCCCGATCGTTACGCTCTCCGTTCTAGTTGCGATCGCAGTCTCCTTTGTCGGACTATTTTTGGTGTTCCAGTTGCGGGAAGAACTAACGCCGCATCAAACCTGGAAAAAGCTCCTGGCTGCCATCATTATGGGAACAGCGATTCCAACGATGCACTATATCGGTATGGCCGCCGCTTGTTTCATGCCTATGCCCAATACAGTATTGGAGTCGGACTTACAGCCTCCCGAAAATATAGTCCCCTTAGCTGCTGCTGTAGTCATCGGCACCCTGATTATTTTAGGACTAGCGTTGTTAACGGCCTTTTTTGAGCGCCGACTGTCTGCTCAGATGATCTATGCCCAGGCAATCCAGGAAAGTCAAAAATCTCTCAAAGCAATTCTGGAAGGAATTCAAGTGGGGGTGTTGGTGATGGGAGATGATGCTCGAGTTCAGGCCGCGAATCATGCCGTTCTTGACCTATTACATCTTTCCAGCACCGCAGAATTGCAACAATTGTGGGATAGAACGGTCAACAACAATCTGGATTCATCCTCTCCCGACTCTTCAGAAGATCAGCTTCTCCAGTCGCTTCAACCTGTGTTTCAG
>JANXNM010000775.1 GCA_025354065.1 Synechococcales cyanobacterium 340R_concoct_173_sub
ATAGATAACGCGCTGCTGGTTGCTCGTAATGACTTGGATGTTGCGAGTGTAAGCCCGATAAGTCAATGCTCCCACAGACAACGACACCACCAAAATCAACATTATGGCCGTCGGTAGAACTATCCCTGAATTCGGGGAAACTCCACGACTCACAACGAAAGCCGATCGCAATAGCCAATCGATTGTACCTTTAGTCATCGATCGACACAGACGAGTAACTTCGCGGGTGAAGGTCTGAAATACTTTGGAAAGGTTACGGTTTGACATAGCGGTGATGTGCCAGGGAGACAATTTTGTAGAACTTCTGGAGAATAGGACATTCCACTGGTCAAAAAATGGATCTGTCCGGGGCGATCGTTAGGCGCACTGTATAAGGCGATGATCTAGCCGATGAACTCAGCAATAAATTTTCATCTATGACAGAGAGAGAAAATCACCTGCCTTGAATGAAAAACTATCATAAAAGGATGTTAGGACCAACTATGAGCTTGACCTAGTTGTAGCGGATCCTAATAACAACATGCAAACTTCTTAAAACATTGTCCCGAATTATGGTTCTGAGGACTTCATTCTCTAATGCTACCCAGAATGATCGGATTTCATTAACATCAGGCTCAAAATAAAAGCAAAAAATTGAGATTATCTACTTCCATAACAATAAAATAGCCCCCGTGGATGTTCACCGGAGCTACTCAATTATTTATTTTCTGATCTATTAATCGGATGATGTCTAGGCAGCAATAACCAAATTTAGAATTTGTTCAGATTGACACCCAACTGCTTAGCATAAACCGCCAAACCCTTAAGCTCAATAGTCTTGATGGCTTTAGTCGAAAGGTTCAGACGCACAAAACGTTTGCCTTCAGCCCACCAGAGACGCTTCCACTGAAGGTTTACACCTTGTAATTTCTTGGTACGACGGTGGGAGTGAGAGACCGCAAAGGCATTGTTGGCCTTCTTGCCTGTTAATTCACATACGCGCGACATAATTATTCTCCGCTTATTGCTATTTCTTCAAATGTCCAGTCTGCAATCATACCCATAAACCGCGACCGATCGATCGTCTTAACCCAGATTTTTCTACAACCTGAGAACCGATCGGCAGTTCACGACATATTATTCAGGATTTTCTAGAGAGCCGCAAATAATCGGTCAAGCACCAAAAGTGCCTTATCAATTTCCTCGGCTGTCACCAAAAGCGGCGGTACAAATCTCACGACTGTCGGTCCGGCAGGGACTAGCAATAATCCCGCTTCCATTGCTGACTTCACCAAATCGATCGCGCCCATAGAGATATCCGATCGCAACACCAGTCCCTGAATCAAGCCCCAACCACGGGATAGCTCAATCAGATGGGGATATTGA
>JANXNM010000792.1 GCA_025354065.1 Synechococcales cyanobacterium 340R_concoct_173_sub
TTGATCAAAGATCTTTGGAGCTAGAAGTCTTATGGCTAGCCTACTTGTCAATTCTGAACGGATGTCAATTCCGATCGATTTGTCTTCGTTGACCCCCTTGCCAACTATGAGCGAGCCTCAGTTCTATGAATTTTGCCGCACAAATCCTGATTTAAGAATCGAGCGGAATGCTCATGGAGAAGTGATTGTTATGTCACCTGCGTTTGCTGATACTGGAAATCGAAATGGCAGAATTTTTGCTCAGGTTTTCAATTGGGCTGAAGAGAATGATAATGGGGAGACATTTGATTCGAGTAGTGGATTTACATTGCCGAATGGTGCAATGCGATCGCCCGATACTTCCTGGATTCAATTTGATCGGTGGAATGCACTATCTCCGGAAGACCAAGCTTCCTTTGCACCGATTGTCCCTGATTTTATAATTGAATTACGATCGTCTAGTGACACATTGAAAAGTTTGCAGGACAAGATGCAGGAATATATTGATCAGGGGGTCAGGTTAGGATTGTTAATTGATCGAAAAAATCTCACAGTTCATATTTACCGTCCTAATGTATCCCCTGATATTTTGTCAAATCCTAAGATTGTCAATTGCGAGCCTGAATTATCAGGGTTTGAATTAAAAATGGCCAAGATTTGGTAGTTATTTACTAGCTTGTCATATTGTGAATTTTAAAGTATGTAGGCTGCTTGTGGGTATCTAGTCAAACTCTCACCCAGATTTTTATATGTCTTCAGATTTTGAGGTCGCAGCAGCGATCGTTCAGCATCAAATGACGCAAGCACTACCGACTGTAAGCATGATAGTCAAATTTGTTGCGCCGACACTTCAAATTCGTACCACTCACCCGACCTCGGATAGGAAGATTATTCGATCGCTCCTCACCGCATTGAAAGATTGTCGGGATTCGCTTCATCGATTGCCGATCGAGACTGTGACGATTTATGGAATGCAGGGCACTCGGACTATTCTATGGAAAAAATCCTTTAGCCTTGAAGAAGTTCTCAATGACACTGCCACTCGGAACAATCGTGATTTGTTCTCATTTAATAATAAGTATATGAATCGGGCGGCATTTCCAGCGGCATTTTTATTCAGTGCTATTGCCCATTGGACTGGATTAGATAGTTTGTTTTTAGGATTACGAATTTGGACCCATGAGTTTGGTCATGCCACTGTAGCTTGGTTTTCTGGGCATCAGGCGACTCCGCTTCCCTTTGGTTGGACCAATGTAGGAGAGGATCGATCGATCGTTGTGTATGTATGTTTTTTAACATTATGGAGCCTTTTGTTTTATACCGGGTGGAATGAGAAGAAACGCGGAATTATGGCCTGTTCTGTGGTAGCAGTGATTGTTCAGTTTTGGATGACTTGGTTTACCTCTCAAGACATGTTTGAATTGCGTTTGGCCTTTGGCGGTGTGGGCGGTGAGTTTTATTTAAGTACTGTATTGATGTTGGTATTTTATGTTCCACTGCCCGAAAAATGGCGCTGGGATTGTTGGCGTTATCCGATTTTGTTGATTGCTGCAAGTACACTTTTTAATTCAGTCAGCTTCTGGAATCAAATCAAACGCGGAACTGTAGCGATTCCGTGGGGGACAATGCTGAATGGATCAGGGGATGCGGGAGGCGATATGAATCAACTCAGTGATCTAGGCTGGAGTGATATGCGCATTGTTCAAACTTATGTGGGATTAGGTCAAGTTTGTTTGCTGATATTGATTGGGTTTTATGGATTTCAATTCTTACGGACTGCAAATTTTAGGCGATCGCAGCTATAATATATTTACAATGATTCCAAATGATCGGAGTAGACATCGTGATGAATCGTAAAGAATTTTATGTCATTATTGAGCGGGATGAAGATGGAATTTATGTTGGCGATGTAACTCAACTGCGATCGTGCTATAGCCAAGGGATAACTATTGATGAACTCATGATCAATATTCGTGAGGTTATCGAAATGTGTTTAGAAGAACTTCAAGAAGAGTCGATTACAGAATTTATTGGTGTCCAACGGTTAGTATTTTAATGCCAAAAATTCTAAACCCAACTGGCCAAGAACTCATCTCCGCCTTAAAAACGATCGGTTTTGTTGTCATTCGATAAAAGGGAAGTCATGTCCGAATGAAACATGAAGATAATCGAATTGTTTCCATTCCTGTTCATGCTCAAAAGACAGTAGGCAAGGGACTTTTACTAAAAATTTTACAGGATGTCGATTTAACGAAAGATGAGCTAATTCGGCTACTTTATTGATAGACCAATCGAATTTTCCAATAAGACTTATCTGCAAAATACTCAATCTATTTCAACTGATTTTTGCTATTGGGACAGAATTTGAATTCCGGTGACCGTAACGATTCGCTAACAGAATCATTCATTAAGCCGATCGTTCTCCCAGTAAAAAATCTACAAACTGCCGTGCTGTCCTTCCCGATCGGCCATTGTTTCTTTGTGCCCATTGCAATGCTCGAAATTCCAGATCTTCACCTGAAATAACCAAATTCGATCGCTTCACCAAATGGCTCACAATTTCTAAATAGATCTCCTGATTAGCGGGTTCAAAGGTCAACGTCATACCAAACCGATCGCTAAATGATAGTTTCTCTTGCACGGTATCCCAGTTGTGAATTTCGTCTGCATCTTTCGGACGGGGCCGATCGCCGTAAAACTCCCGGACCAAATGACGACGGTTGGAGGTTGCATACACAACAACATTCTGCGCCCTTGCAGTGACGGTTCCTTCCAATACTACTTTCAATGATTTATAGCTTTCGTCATCTTCTTCAAATGACAGATCATCAACAAAAATAATGAATTTATTTGGCAATCTGCGCAATGTTTCAATTAAAGTTGGCAATCCCAACAATTCCGATTTCATCACTTCAACCATTCGCAGCCCATCACCAGCCCATCGCGACAATAATGCTTTCACTAATGACGACTTCCCAGAACCCCGACTGCCATACAACAACACATGCAATGCGGGCAACCCAGCCATTAAGGATGTTGTATTCTGAATCAATGCATCACGCTGCCAGCTATAGCCAACCAATTCTTCAAGTACAATAGGATCAGGGGCTGCTAAACCAATTAATTGTTTATTCTCATACCGAAAAGCACGAAATCGGACGAAATCGCCAATGCCCATTCTATGGTACCAACTCGCAAGCTGTACTCCATAATCGCCCCAATCATTCACCTCAAACCATTTCAAAAACGGATCATTCGTCCCATCCACCCGCACATCATCATACCAAACAGGCAAGTCACTTACCTCCGGAACCAATTCGCGTACCCAATCCGCCACATCCTCACACACCACACCATATACGCGCTGTAATACCCGCAAATCAAGACGTGCCACCTCCATTATCATCGGCACCAACTTTTCCCCCGTGGCCGCTTGCCGAGCAAATCGATTGTCCGCACTCAAAATCCGATCGCGTAAATGTTCTTGCCACCCCATGCCCCGATCGGCCAAAGCACCCATCCATTCACTATAGGCCATCAATATCGCATCAATTTCATCTGCATTTGCTGCCTTATTTGCCCGCAATAACGATCGGACTAATCTATCCCAGGCCCGCCCCACAGCATCATCCAGGACATCCCGAAACAGTACCAAAGACAATACGCCTTGTCGTATTCGTACCATATCCTGCAAACTGGTCATGCTATACCTCAAATCTAAAAAACAAATCTAAAAAACAAATCAAACTCTTAATTCGCTATAGTCCCAATGCTGCAATCAACACTTTAGGAGCAGGAATAATAATAATCAATAATACTAATAACATCACAATTCCTAGTAAATCACGACCACTATTCAACGGAGTTACATCATTCAATGCGGGTTCATCCATTGTGGGTAAAAAGAACAATAACACCGACAACAATAATAAATGGGGTTGCATAAATGACAATACTAACAATGAAATTCTGGCCACCTGACCAATCATTGCCCCTTGACGTTGACCAAAAATCGCATGAACCATTCGACCGCCATCCAATTGACCTACGGGCATTAAGTTAAAGGCCGTAAATAAGGTTCCGAGCCAACCCGCCACCGCGATCGGGTGCATTGCAATAGCAGTTTTTGCGATTAATAAATTGCCCAAGGCCAGCTTTGCGAGTAATGCGAGGGCAATGGAATACTGCGGTAACATCGCCTCAAACTTAAACACACTAGGCCGAAATGCGGGTGGCTGCGGAATCACCTCGGATAACGTCAATCCCCAGCCGAGCAACCCGATCGCCACCACTAGCCCCATCACCGCACCAATTACACCCACATCAAACAAAGCCCGACGATTTGGAATGGGCGATCGGATTTGAATGAATGCACCCAATGTACCGATCGGCAATTGCGGCAACGGCACGATCGGGATAAAGTATGGCAGCGTGGCTAAAATTCCATAGCGTGCTGTCGTCCAGTAATGTCCACCTTCACGAATTAAAAAGAATCCCATCAACCCTAGCGCATAGGGCAATCCTTCCAAAAATGTTGGACTCGTACTTGCACCCACTTGCATCAACAGCAATTGTCCTGACCAAATACAACTTACCGCTGTTGCTAATACTAATAATGATGCTTGTTTGGGGCGGAACATCATTTCAGGGGTAATCCGCATCGCCATTTGGGGATTGGGGACCAGTGCAAAGAAGGGACGCTCCTGAAGTCCTTCCTGAAAAACCAAGAAGAATCGATCGCCAAAAGCATTTTGTACCCGTGATTCAATGGTCCGGTACGCAGTTTCCGAAGAGGCCGATCGTAAATTTCCCCGACAAATTACCGCTTGAGGAAGATATTCAATAGTACTGAGGTAGTAACACTCCCATGGAAAACAGGTGCGAAGCCGTTCTTCATCCTCGGATGACAGCGATCGGACCACGGGTTCCATGGCCTTTACCACGGGCGTTTTAGGTGGATTCTCGATCGCCGGAGCTTCGATTCGGCCTCGTTGAATTAGGTATAAGTACAGAACAAAAAAGCCTAAAAACGTGCTAAACCCAAGCAATGGCGGCATTGGCACCCGAGGCCCGTAGACTAAGGCCCAAGCCGTGAGGCAAAAAGCGGGCATCATCACTACTATCCACAGTAGGAACGGCGATGTTCGCGTGACTAATCGCACCCGTTCCACAATGAAAAAGTAGCAAAAGAAACCGAGGAATCCGACGAGAATGAATAACCAGAGCATGGGAGTTGAGGAACGGGTGCAAACTATACGGGTCAATAGGGTTCTAATTCTCCCATCTTTCGCCACGCCCTGCACCTAGATCACCCCAATCTAAGATTCTGTTGGTGAAGCGATCGCTTCGTTGGTAAAGTTAAAGCGCATCCACATCTGTGCCCACTCCGCCGCCACCATGACCTCTGTTCCCAAGCCACCGCGCCCCATTCTAGGCCAACTCAATCCCACTATTTTTGCCTTTTCTCCCAATCGGGACATCCTTGGGGGCACGGCATATCTCATTCAAAATCCCGCTGGTAACCTCTTGATCGACTGTCCCGCTTGGACCGAAGACACGATTAGCTGGCTTAATGAAAAAGGTGGCGTTCGGTGGTTAATTCTTACGCATCGCGGTGGCATGGCTAAGGTTCGATCGATTCAGTCGGCGATGGGCTGTGAAATCATCATCCAAGAACAGGAAGCCTATCTATTGCCTAATCTCATTGTTATTAAGTTTCATCACCATCATACGATTACTCCCGATAATGAAATTATTTGGACTTCTGGGCATTCTCCCGGAGCCTCTTGTGTTTATAGTCAGCAGCAAGGCGGAGTTCTTTTCACTGGGCGGCATTTACTCCCCGATCGCAATGGAAACCCCGCGCCACTGCGAATTTCTAAAACCTTCCACTGGAACCGACAGTTAAAAAATGTGAGGGTTCTACGCGATCGTTATTCTTCAGAGACATTGCGCTGGATTTGTCCCGGAGCCAGTACGGGGTATTTGCGAGGAGAAACGGCGATCGACAATGCTCATAAAAAGTTAATGGCCATTGACCTAGAAGCGCTTCAGAATGCAGAGCCGGGGCTATAACGAGCTATCTTCGATCGGCAGCGTTCCCAACTGTTTGAGTGAGGTTTTCCTAACTCTTTGACAGAGATTGCCGATATATTCATTTTAGGGTCGGGCACGTTATCTTAATATAAATTCAGCTTTCCACTTTTTGGGAATATTGGAATTCAGCTAAGTTTTTCTGAAAAAAGGGCGATCGTATAATGAAACACATTGGTAGCAAGGTTGGGCAATTTGTTGGGTCGTTGATGACGACAGGCGGGACTGTCGTTGCCTTGACAATGTTTGTCAGCACCATAGTATTTTCCCTACTCGTTGGCCTACTGTTTGGACTGAAATGGGGTGCGGCCTCTGCGATTCTGTTTCTATTGCTGTCATCTCCAGTACTTCTGAGCTGGGGCATTGTTCCGGTTGTGTTGGGCTGGGTGATGTTGCGGGGAAGCAAGAATTTGAAACGTGAAGCAATTCGCGATCGGTTTCTGCAATTAGTAAAGGCAAAACGCGGACGGTTGACGGCGGTAGAATTCTCGCGCTTTGCCGAGTTGGAATTGAGTGTGGCCCGGACGTATCTCGATCGGTGGGCACGGGAATGTCATGCGGATTTTGATGTGACAGATGCGGGGGAGATTCAGTATTTGTTTCTGGAACCTAATTTATTAACCAATAGTGTTGGGCAGCCATTTGAGATTTTTGAACAGATGCGAGAAAAGGTGAGTTTACCTTAAGGACTCACATCATTTTTTGAGGAAATTTTGAACTTAGAGCTTCGTAATAGGGTTATGATCACGATCGTTTTACCCCTGTGACGCTATGTATTTGAGTCTGACTTTAAGTATGTTTTTCAATCCTACTTTAATAGCATTGAACCATAACGTTATCCCTTCATTTTTACTGGCAACCGTCGAGGCTGAAAATGCTCCAATAGTCTTGAGCAGCGTGTTGTTGAGTTTAGTTGTGATTTATCTATCCAGTAAGGTTGGATCTGAATTAGCCCAGCGTTTTGACTTTCCACCTGTCTTAGGTGAACTTGTCGCAGGGGTTATTGTTGGAGTTTCAGCCCTTCACCTAGTTATCTTTCCCGAAGGCGGGCTGACGGCAACAGACTCACTTGTTATGACCGCCATCCAATTACTCAATCACCTCACGCCAGAAAATCTTGCTAATGTTTTCGCGTCCCAAAGTGAAGTGATTTCAGTTCTAGCTGAGCTTGGCGTGATTATTTTATTATTTGAAATTGGGCTGGAATCAGATTTAAAACAACTTCAGGCGGTGGGAGTTCAGGCGGTGGTGGTGGCCTGTGTGGGGGTCGCTGTTCCCTTTGCAGCAGGCACGTTGGGCTTGATGAGTATTTTTCATGTTCCTACGATCGCCGCTATTTTTGCCGGGGCTGCGCTCACTGCAACCAGTATTGGCATTACCTCAAAAGTATTGTCTGAAATGGGACAACTGAAATCAAAAGAAGGCCAAATCATCGTGGGTGCCGCCATTATTGACGATGTTCTTGGCATTATTGTATTGGCGGTTGTGGCTAGCCTCGCTAAGACGGGTTCAGTCGATGTCATGAATGTTGGATATTTGATTGTGAGTGCAACAGCATTTTTGATCGGATCGATTCTACTCGGCCAAGTTTTTAATTCGTCGTTTATTGCTATTGTTTCTAAATTAGAAACCCGTGGAAATATTGTTATTCCTGCCTTAGTGTTTGCCTTTTTTATGGCATTTCTAGGCAATGCGATTCATTTGGAAGCGATTCTAGGTGCATTTGCTGCCGGACTCGTACTCGAAGAAAGCGATGTACGTAAAGAATTAGATAAATTAATTAAGCCGATCGCAGATCTATTAGTCCCTATTTTCTTCGTCACGGTTGGAGCTAGAGCCGATTTAAGTGTTCTAAATCCAGCCGTTGCGGATAATAGGGCGGGACTGTTGATTGCTATTTTTTTAGTAGCCGTTGCGATCGTGGGTAAAGTGGTTACGGGTTGGGCTGTGTTTGGAATTCCTAATGTCAACCGATTGGCAATTGGAGTTGGAATGGTGCCCCGAGGTGAAGTGGGGCTTGTGTTTGCGGCGATCGGGTCAGCGAGTGGAGTCTTGTCTAAGCCGTTGGAAGTATCAATTATTATTATGGTAATTTCGACGACATTCTTAGCACCGCCACTATTGCGCGTTGTGTTTAGACAACCCACATAATTAAATAGAATTATTTTCTTATAACCAGTTGAATTTAAGTGAAAATCGATCGTTATCTGAATGACGATCGATTTTTAGTTTAATAGTTCAAGGTTAAATCTATGAGCAGTCCAATAAAAAAGAAAACCCTAAAATAGAATCTTCTAATCACCTAATTATTTAATAATTACCCTATTGAATAGCTTTCATTAAGAACTCAGCAATCTGAATTAATTCAGCCTTATTAAACTGATCCAACAAACTCCGCGCGGCACCCTTGGGGTCCGAAGGAATGGTAATTTGACGGCGGGTTGCAACTCCGATCGAACCATTAGTCACGTTTGGTTCCGCCGTTGCTGTCGATTTCCCAACAGTTGGGGCAACCGCATTGTCCTGAGGATCCACCATAATCAAGCGTTGAAGCGCCATACTCGGGAATACTTCAGCACTACGACCCGCAATTACCAACTCACTGCTGACCTTTAACTCTTTAATGAGCACCGGAGCCAATCCGGCAAACGATAACCTTGGATTTGCAATTGCCCGTTGGCTGACCTGAAGCAAATTAATCCAAGGCTTTGATGTCTTATTCAAAGCTGCTAGCTTAGTGCAAAGCATCGATAACTGCTGACGAGATTTTGGATTATCGCCTTGCTTAAACAATTGAAGCATCATTTTCAGAATATTCTGAACCTGCGCTGTAGCCGGACTGACTTTGCCTTGAGGCATTGCACCTGTCCTAGCTGCCCGAATCAGAATTTTTAAATAGTCGCCCAACGCCTTAAACACAGGCACCGATCGACGCAATGCCAATTCACCATCTTCAGGCCGCAATCCATAGGGACCCTGCAACGCCTCAACCAGCTCCTTCAATGCATCAAATCCTTTAAGAAAAAGATCCTCAAGTTTCCGATCGACTTTCAGGGGATGATCTTTGATTAACTTGAAATAATCTTCAAGATAATGACCCGTTCTGTGAATGCTATCATACCCCAACATCGCCGCCCCACCCTTAATAGAATGCGCGGCCCGAAAGAGATGATTCATCGCTTCATTGTCTGCGATGGTTGCTTCCAAATGCAGAAGTCCTTGCTCTATTGTGTCTAGATGTTCTTTCGCTTCTTCAATAAAGAACCGTAAAATCTGCTGCTGTTGCTCGGTCGCTTGCACAACGAATCTCCCAATGACTGATGAGTAGATGAAGAGGGTGGCTAAATCTTGGCTGAAAACTAACTTAAACTTAAATAAACAGGGGCATTTTACTTAGTCTCAGTTTGCCCATAATCTTCAAGAACTACCGATGAATCTATTGTCTCAGGAAATGGCTAGCTTACAAGACTAGAACGGTAATTTTAATGGATCTGCACTTCCCCAGGTTGTCGCCAGAAAAACAATAACAGGAACAATAGCCAAAATACCTTGAAACAGATTCCCCAAAACAGAACCCACCACTATTCCAACTCCAGCCTTAACGGATTGCTTTAGATCCTTACAATGAATATACTCGCCCACGATCGCCCCTACCAGCGGACCAATCAACAACCCCAAAAGTGGACCTCCAACAGGTAACGCCGGGATCAATCCAAAGAAGCCAGCCACCATTCCCACCACCGCCCCAATTTGCCCAGAATTACTAGCGCCCGCTTGCTTTGCGCCCAAGTAGCCTGCTAGAAAATCAATAGCAAACCCAAACAAAAACACCACAACGGCGCATCCGATCGGCCAAGCCAGAACTGAAAAATTCTGAGTCGCCCATCCCCAACCCACAATGGCCGCAACAATCAAACTTGTGCCAGGAAGACCGGGTAAAAACGCCCCCACAATTCCTAACACCATCACTACGACCAAACACCAATATAAAATCACCATGGGCTGCCGGAAGAATTGTGTTTTAAGCCCTTAAAGTCTAACTCAAATATTCCTTCAAGCTCACCATCAGATCTCCTTTTACCCGATCGTAATCCTCCGCTTGACACCAAGGCCGCAGCGCAACGATCGTTCGTTCACCCTGGGTCAAACTTAAAAGCTGATGCGTAGCTTTTGGGGTCGTCAGAACATTAGGATGATGTTCGACAAAGGTCATTAGGGCTTGGATTGTGGGCTTGAAAGGCCGATCCCCAATATCGATCTTCACCTCCACACGTCTTGTTCCCATGACAGTGAAATTTTTAAGCGTGCCACTAAAGAGATTGTTATTCGGCACAATAATGCGCGTATTATCGCCCGTCACGATCGCCGTTGAAAACAGCCCAATACCATCCACTGTCCCGGACACCCCGCCGCCTTCAATAGAATCGCCCACCTCAAATGGTCGAAAACTAATTAACATAATGCCCGCCGCAAAATGGGACAGACTACTCTGCAATGCCAAACCCACGGCCAAGCCTGCCGCCCCCACGATCGTCACCAAAGTTGTAGTCTCAATCCCCACTAAATTCAGCGCCGCCACACCGCCCACAACCCAGATTAATATTCCGATCATTTGCTGCGAAAATTTTTGCAACGTCGGCTCAACCCTGATTAAAACTGGGCGGCTGAGGCTTTGGGCAAACTGGGCCGCAATGCGCGTAAAAAACACTAGAACTGCGGCCCAAAAAAACTTAGGTAACAGTTCCAGTCCACCCTTTAACACCGACTGCAACGTACTATTGTCTATCAGCTTATCCACCACAATCTGCAACAAAATTGCCTGACTTATGAATGCGTGGGTCAGTATATGTGGCTCATTCATCGATTTGTCTTCGCTCCAACGGATACATTATCGTCATTGGCAAATTATCACGTCTAGGAGTATTAAAATCCTCACTGTTTCTCAACTTAAAAACTTGCTTTGATCTGTGTCAGCGTCTAACGTTAGTGTACCGATCGCTCTCAATATATGTGTGCTTTGACGAAAAGTCGAGAACGATTTTTATGTTGGCAGCGCCGCAGGATTGTAGACAATTATCCAGAATTTTTAACCAAAGTTCAGCGGGAGTCGCATTAATATCCCATGATTCCAAACCTCGATGATCTGTCTCATCAACTCGATAGTCCTGATGTCAAAGATCGAAAACTTGCCCTAGCCGCCTTGCGAGATGTGTCCGCTCAAGATGCATTTCCGTTGATTCAAAAGGTCATTAATGATCCCAATCAACAGGTCCGATCGATGGCTATTTTTATGATGGGATTAAAACCTACTCCTGAAGCGGTACCGATTTTAATCGAAATATTGCAGACGGCTTCGGACTATGGTGTACGGGCCGATGCTGCGGGAGCGTTGGGCTATATCGAAGATGTACGAGCCTTTGAGCCGTTAGTGGAAGCTTTTGAAACCGATGGAGATTGGTTAGTGCGGTTTAGTGCGGCGGTATCGCTGGGGAATTTGAAAGATCCTCGAGCAAAGCCTGTCTTACTCCGAGCGCTCCAGAGTCCTGAAGTGGTGATTCAGCAGGCGGCGATCGCGGCATTGGGAGAAATCAAGGCGATCGACGCTGTGGATGCGATTCTTGGGTTTGTCCAATCTGACGACTGGCTAGTGCGCCAACGGCTTGCGGAAGCGTTGGGAACTCTCAATACTGAAAAAAGTGCATCAGCTCTTCGCTATCTCGCCAAAGATCCCCATGCCAATGTTGCTGAAGCCGCCACAATTTCGCTTCAACGACTTGCGACGACGACTAAATGACGATGGAAACGATTCTATTGACGAACTGGTTGTATGAAAAGGGGGATACGATCGGCGCACCCCCCCTTTTCTAATTAGCCACTGAATAACTTCGTAGCTCAACTTAACTGCTTGACTTAGACTATTTTTCCTAACCTGCGGCTCTGAGCGGACGAATCCACCCACGAAGGAAGTAATAAAGTGATGTCAGCGCTTCATTTAAAACCTTCGTACTCAACTGAAGTGAATCCACATTGGGTACTAGATCAGACACCATAAAGTTACGCTCAATCAAATCTTTTCCTTTGGCCTGAGTTTCCAACGTCGATTTGGGTGGAATCGTATAGAAATCCGTAGGTCGGGAAATAATTGTAATCCCCTGACCACTTGGCGCAAGTTCCTTACCAAAGGTCAACGCAGCACGACTGGTTTCGATCGCAGAGGTAACCACCATGACCTGATTGCCATAGCTAATATTCCTATCTTCCAAAATCTTACGAACATTCTGAGCCGTCTCAATCATCGATCGACTATTGTGGTCCGCAATCATAGACGTGCCTGGAATCCCAAATTGGGTTTGAAGCAGCTTTATAATATCTGACGTTTCAGAAATGTCCTCTTTTTTCTCGCCCTTCTCCATGCGCTCCAGACGAGGACCTGCACTGACAATCAAAAGTGGATTATTTCCCCGCTCAGAATTGAATGCTTGGGCCGCCTCCAAAATCCGATTTCCCCGCTCAGTCAATTGAACAGGTAAGCCCGCCAACAGCGCTAAACGTCCCTGGCTGATCGCCTCAGGCGGCGGAAAAAATCCATTACGATCGACCTTTTTAATAGGTGGCGCACTCTCGACCCGAGGGCTGAGCTTCAACCGAGTTGTATTCTGACCCAAAAGAACAATCACACGTCGTGCCCCGCCAGGAAGTGCCGCAACATTCGGCTGCATAATTTGGACTGCTTCCATCTCAGTGCGCTGCGCTAAAAAGTTCGCAACCAGTGGCAAACTGAACACCACTAACGATGCAACCCCAATCCGCAACAAAACCTTGTTAAATTTCGCCCCATTTTCCACATCTCGCCAAACCACACACAGCAGCACCAAAATCAATCCATAGGGATTAAGCACCACTGAAATAATTTGCCAGAGATCGCCCAATAAACCACCAGATGGCGATCCATTAAAAAATGTCATCGCCGTCACGGCAACCAAAAGAGCTAAAACTAATCCTCCGAGAAACGCTTTAGGCAACGCTTTTAGAAGAACAAATCTAGCGGCAAGACCAACTAATATCCAAAGTAAGACCTGTGTTAAAAGTAAAAAAACATCTGTGACCAATAAAACCATGGGGCGAATCCCTTCAGTAGCTGTGAAGACCTTGTCTGTGATGGGTTCGTGACGACGACATAACCCAGGAGACTGGATTGTACTCAAGATTTTTACAGTTGCAGAAGTTTTCTCGCAGTTCTTTGAGGCTTAATCCATCGGATACTTATTTCATGGTTAAATACTGTGGCTCACGCAACAAAAGAACGATTTTTAGGGCAGAATTTTTCAAGTATCTCAGGAAACTCTAGACTTGTACCTGATCTGTTTCGACACTTTTAAAATACCTCGCCATTCTTCCGAAAAACGAAAACCCCACACTAGGCAGGGGTTTTCTAAAATCAATAATGAACATCACGCGTGATTAATTACTCGGCGTATCGCCACTTATTCGGTGTACGTATAGGAACCCAATTCGCAAAGGTTGAGACTGTTGCGTTCAAGCATGGAGCCATCTTTAAATTCGCCTCGAATCCCGTAAGTACAAGTTGTCTTACCATCTGCAATAGTTACAGTTGCTGACTCCCCAGGCGCAATGTTCTCATTCAAAATGTTTTCACCCCAAGTGTTAGAACTCGCAGGTTCGACATAGAACTGAGTCAAGGTGCTAGACGTTTTGTTGTACAAGGTGAAGACCAGATCCTCTGCCTGAGCTGCCTGAACTCCGACAGCGAAGGTCGGCAATGTGAAGAGCGCAGCAGTCAAAAGATTACGAATCGTTAATAATGCCATTTGCTCAAGCTCCATGAATTTATGAGTCCATATTGTCAGACTATAGCCGATTGGTTTAGTCGTTATCAAGTCGGTTTACACTAGATTTATAGTCTAAGAGAGAGTATGAAAAGTCTGAGAGAGTGTAGATTTACGCCAACCGCCGCAATATATTACGTATCATCGCAAAGTAATTATTGCTTCCTTGGACTTAAGTAGTAACTTCTAGGCTGGGACTAGGCGACGGTAGTTCATCAGCCAAGCCAACGTTCGTTCGATGACCCACCGCTTCGGTAATATGTCCTGCGGGGCTGTATTGTGAACGCCTCCCGCCTATATCCGTACGTAGAGCTTTTTATATCCATTCCGACTTTTCAGACACCTTCTAATTTACCCCTCACCCAAACCCTGGAGAACTGACATCGTGCACCCCACTTCCCCCACTAGTTCAGCCCCGTCCAAAGGAAAAATTCTTGTTACAGGCGGAGCGGGCTACATCGGTTCCCATGCTGCCCTTGCCTTGACCTTGGCGGGTTATGAGGTCATAGTGCTTGATAGTCTAATCTATGGTCATGCCCCCATTGTCAAAGATGTGCTGAAGCTAGAGCTGGTTGTGGGCGATACGAACGATCG
>JANXNM010000794.1 GCA_025354065.1 Synechococcales cyanobacterium 340R_concoct_173_sub
CCCGATCGGCTCGTGGTTCCGACAAATAACGCAATGCTGGGCTAGATCCAGACCGATCGCCTCATCAAGTACAACCTTTATCCCCAAAGATTCCGCCAGATCTGCCACATTGACTGCGCAAGCTTCCCGATTCCACCAACCTGCTAAATGCCCCGGTACAGACCCCGAATAGATTGTCTGAGCGTTGGGAGTGATAAGGGTGATGTCCGCGATCGGGCAATGACGTAAGGTTGCCGATTGGTGCAGCCAACTCAAAAGCGCCACACTATGACTATGGCCACCCCCAATGAGAACAAGTTTTGAAGGCATCACAATTATTAATAAAATTAATACGATAAACATTAAAGAAAGAAACCGATCGTACCGTATCTTGAGAACCGAACAAAAAACAAGTTCGGGGTCTAAAAGTAAGTCCCCATGAGGTTTATACGACTTATTTCCTATCGGTTATCCGATGAAAAGAGGCTAGGAATTTAGCTTGTAATTTGCGAAGATTCATTTGTGGGCAAACGAAGCAAAGCAAACGCCTCTAACTCACAAAACAAGTTACAAAACAAACTTACTCCAAAGGCATTCAATATGACATTTCCACTAGAATCTCTTTACAACTGGTATCGTGATATTGTCGCAAATCCTAAATATCGTTGGTGGGTAATTGGTGGAACGTTGCTTTATGTTCTCAGCCCGATCGACATTATTCCAGATGTGTTTCCAATTATCGGACAAATCGACGATGCGGTTGTAATTACGCTTCTCGCCACCGAAATTGCATCCCTACTTAAAGATCGCAATGCCAACATGAAACAAAAACGATCGGACCAAGCCGCTACTGAGCAAGCCGCTACTGATCCATCTGCCCAGTCCGTCGATGTCAATGCTGTCGAAGTTCGCTAAATCTGTCTTCAAACAATTCTCAATTCTTTAGCACTTACCAACAGGCTATTCAACCATGACGACCTATCCCCTTCAAATTCTATACACTTGGTACCGCAAAATTGTTGCAAATCCCAAATACCGATGGTGGATTATTGGGGGTACGTTGATGTATTTGATTAGCCCGATCGATATTTTACCGGATGTATTTCCGATCGTAGGCCAAATTGATGATGCCGTATTAATTACCCTAGTTGCATCAGAGATTAGTTCTGCAATAAAAGATAGAAATGCCATGCTGAAACAACAGCGATCGGATTCTAAAACAGTAAAGATGCCCGAAAAAGAATCGGCTTTTACCGATCACTTCGTGGACGTTTCTGCTGTGGAAGTTATGTAGATTAAAGTAATGCAACTTACCAACCTAATCTTCCAAAGGACTCAGATATCAGAGTCCTTTTTAATGACTACATTTAATCACCATATTCAATCCCTATCCAATGGGCATCAAAATCTCAAATTCAGTGCTAATACCGGGATCTAAATGGTCCATGGGATTGTCGGCGGTGCGAAGTTTCATAATACCCTGATGACGGTTTGTCACCACACGATGCGCTATGACCAAACTCGATTCTCGCGTCAGTGGATTACTATACATAAAGTCATTCATAAGCTGTTGTTGTTCGGCCAGAGAAATGGGTTTACCATTGCACCCCAACCGCACCGATACCCAACGCATTCCGCTCGAATCTATAGAACAAACTTCTGTCATAATCCAAAGCTTTGGCGGCTCAGATAGTGACTCATTATCGTAATAGGGTAAAGGTAGCTCCTCTAGTACTCGATCCGTCACAGATTTCACTAATATTTGTCTCACCAAATAACTCAATACATTCAAAAACACCTGGGTCACTTGCCCAATAAAACATGGCACTGTCGGCAAGGCACCATAGGATTTTTGAACATTAATTTCATTCTTTAAATGGCTCTTTAATAACAACAACATACTATCCAAACAATCATGGATGTCCGTTGCTTTTGGATAGACTTCATC
The DNA here is from genome assembly GCA_025354065.1 of Synechococcales cyanobacterium 340R_concoct_173_sub. The sequence goes on from JANXNM010000794.1 coordinate 1,928, forward strand.
AATGTGACAAAAATTCTGAAGACTGCTTGCGAGTTTAGTTAACCGATCGGCCCCGGTTTTGATACTTTGTAATGTCTTGGGAATATCTTCACGCAAATAATCAATCTCCAAATCTGATCGAAGTTCTAGCATCTCATTAGACGGAATTGGCAACTCTAATTCATACCGATCGACAACCCGCATCACATCTTTTATATATTTCGATAAATGGCTCAAATTCCCCCAAATAAAGCTCACCGGATCTAAAATCTCGTGGGATACTCCATTTACTAACCGTCCAAGACTCGCCATTTTGTCATTGCGAATCATTTGAATCTGTGTTTGTTCATAGGCGATTTGGGTTTCAATGCTACGAATTTGCCAATATGCAATATTTAATGTATGGAAATCAAGTAAAAGGTAGTCTCCCGAGACATTCACTAAAACTGGCTCCCCTATTGCTTTTGAAACTCGTCGTAAGGCTCGTTTTGCTGAAACTAAAATACCTGAATCGCCCGACAACTTCAAAACTGGACTACAGACATAGCGCGAAAAAGTTTGTAATGGCTGTTGTAAAAATGGTGATGGATTCCCCGCACCATCTAGCATTAGTTCAAAAAATACCGATCGTGTGACCACACCCACCAATGAGGCATCGGCATTTAAAATAACAGCCCCTGGAACTTGAGGTGAGGACTGAAATAACATCGCCAACTCTGCACCTGTGATGGATAACTCTACAGTAAAGCGATGGAGCGGTAAATCTTGAAGACTAGACTTAGAATGAATTGAACCGGAACCTGTGAGTTCACTAATTGGTGAAGATCCCGCTTGTAATTTTTGACGACTCCGAGTCATCCTGCCCCCTGACTTTCAACAGTCCAATCTCATGTAATGTGTTCAATATGCCCTAAAGCAGGCACTACCAACTCACCTAATCCCCAGGCGTGACCGATCGATATGCTGAGTTATCTCAAAGGCAGTCTTATCTATAGCCAAAAGTCGCCCAACAACCGGGTCGTCATAACGGTGGAGGTAAACGGCATGGGCTACGATGTCCAAATCACGAGCCGTCACTGGCAGCAACTTCCGCCCTTTGGTGACATCACTCAAGTCTTCACCCATCTTAATGCTCGCGAAGATCAAATTACGCTGTTCGGGTTTGCGGCTTCGGCTGAACGGGATCTATTTCGTCAGTTGGTGAGCGTCAGTGGAATTGGGCCGCAGTTGGCGATGGCGTTGCTAGATACCTTGAGTTTGCAAGAACTGGTCAGTGCTATTGTTTCTGGAAATACGCGTCTGTTGTCCCGAACGCCCGGTGTGGGGGGTAAAACGGCAGAACGCATTGCCCTAGAACTTAAAACAAAGCTTTCAGAATGGCGCAATCAAGCGGGACTGTCGGCCCAACCGAGTTCGGGTCCGGTGGCCCATATCCAGGAAGATGTGGAAATGACGCTTTTGGCGCTGGGCTATACCAATGCCGAAATTACTAAGGCTCTTAATACGGTCGGCCAAAGTACGACCCTTGCCAAAACAGCAGATGCAGAGGAGTGGATTCGCCGATCGATCGCGTGGTTATCGCAGTGAATTATTACAATAAAAGGTGAAAAGTGATTAAGAATGCGGTTTGGCTGGGAATTGATTTTGGGACGAGTGGGGCGCGATCGATCGCCATTGATGTACAAGGGCAAGCGCTTGCCGAATGTCGGGTTCAAAATCTGTCGCAAACCCCAAACGCATGGCGATCGGCTCTGGTTCAGCTTTTTGAGCAGTTGCCGCCTCATATATGCGAACGGCTAACGGGAATTGCGATATGTGGCACGTCTTCAACGGTGATGCTCTGCAATTCAAACGGCGATTCCAAAGGCGATTCAAAGGGCGAGGCGTTGCTTGAACCGCTGATGTATAACGACGATCGGGCTTTGGAAGTCTTGGAGCAAGTGCGTCAAATTGCGCCGCCAAATCACACGGTTATTAGCGCTACGTCTAGCTTTGCAAAATTGCTTTGGTTCACGCAACAACCCGAATTTAAACGAGCCGAATTTAAACAGGCTCACATTTTAATGCATCAGGCGGATTGGCTAGCCTTTCTATTGCATGGTCGTTTGGGCATTACCGACTATCATAATGCGCTGAAACTCGGCTATGACCCTGAAATTCTGGCTTATCCTGACTGGCTTGACTGCCATCAATACCGATCGCTTTTGCCCGAGGTTCGGACACCAGGAGAGGCCATTGGTCCAATTTTGCCGAGTTGGTGCAAACAGTTTGGGATTCCGGCCCGTTGTCAAATTTACGCAGGAACCACGGACAGCATTGCGGCATTTCTCGCCAGTGAAGCCACAGAAATTGGAGAAGCCGTCACCTCTCTTGGATCCACATTGGTTATAAAGCTACTGAGCAAGGTGCGTCTTGATGATGCGCGCTATGGCATTTATAGTCATCGGCTAGGCAACAGATGGCTAGTAGGCGGCGCGTCAAATACGGGGGGAGCGGTGCTGCGATCGTTTTTTAGTGATGACGATCTGGTGAGATTAACGCCCCAACTAAATCCCAACCATCCTACAGGACTAAATTATTATCCATTAACAAAACCCGGCGATCGGTTCCCCATTAACGATCCCACCTTAGAACCTCGCCTTTCTCCTCGCCCAGAAGATCCAGCGCTATTTTTACAGGGATTGCTTGAAGGCATGGCCCGGATTGAAGCTGATGCTTATCGACTCCTTAAAACTCTCGGTGCTGGGGAGGTTCACCGTATTTATACAGCCGGAGGCGGAGCGCAAAATGCAGTCTGGACACAACTTCGGACCATTGCAACCCAGAAACCTGTGACCTCTGCGGTCAATGTTGAAGCTGCGATCGGAGTAGCTCGCTTAATTCAGTCGTCTAATTATTTACAGCCGCAGAGATTGTGCAGGGGAGGGGTAAATTTTTAGTATGCGTATTTCTTCTATTATTTTCCCTGATTGGGAACACTAGAACTACGTAATTTTCTTCCTGCGCTGTTCTTTACTAACATCTCATGCTGAGTCGGCTCACACTCCAACTACAAAATCGCTGGATGGCGCTAAGTTCCTATCCCGATATGAGTCCTGACTCTGGCATTCGTCAGCAGGTGAATAGTCGCCATGGCGATCGGCCTCTATATAGTGCTGTGGAGTGGCATCAACGATTTTGGTATCCGTTGGGAGTGCAGCGCTTACTGTCTGAGTTTATTTATGAATTATTAACCGAATGTTCAGGGTTAAATGTGGGGCAGTTATTGCCAAGCGATCGGTTGATTGAGGATTTGCAGTTGCCGTTGGTGTGTTGGTTTGATTGGGAGTTGGTTTGGACTGAGCAATTTATGATGAGGTTTGGATTGGAGACGGAATGGATATTGAATATTGGGGAATTTGAGACGCTGCAAGAGTTTGTTCTATGTCTAAATAAGCAACTCAAGCAGAAGCCCCCCAACTCTTGAACAACTTATCTTCAACAACTTAAAAACGACTGCAACCGGAATGGCGAGGGCTTGCTAGACTATTAATCTGTTTTAAGAGGTCGAGTTGCTATGGATAGGTCAGAGGTGGATGGAGAGCAATTAAATGATTTGCGATTGGATGAGGTCCGATCGAACCAGGTCACTAAAACAATCAAAAAAGCAAAAGGACCATTTGAATATGCAATGGCAGCGGCGATCGCCTTAGAAGCTGATCACCCAGAAGTGCAGTATGTTCAGGGTTTTTTAGTATTTGCGGGCAGTCCACCAACGGAACATGCTTGGGTTGAACTGGAGTCTTGTCGGATTGATCCTAATTTGCGTTTTTTAAAGAAGACGGCTAAAGAATTGTTCTATTTTCCGGCCCATTATTTGACAGTAGAAGACCTGAGGAAAACGGTTGAGGAAGCCAAAGAGGATTATCCCGAAGACGATCCATTGCCGATCTATGGGAAGATGCCCTACGAATATTATGGCGATGTGATGTTAGGGGATAAGCCGTACCAAGATGCCTACGAAGCCGCAAAAGCGAAATGTCGAGAATTCGATCGTCCATCTGGCCCCGTCAAACGTGCGAGTAAGGAAGAGTAGACTCTCAAGTAGCGGATTTGAGATGATAAAATGAACATAGTCCTAACCTATGGTTCTTGTTATGTTCATTAACCCTAAAACAGATTTTGCATTCAAAAAGATTTTTGGTTCTCAACAGAGTACTGATATTTTGATTAGTTTTTTGAATGCCATCTTGTATCAAGGTGAAAATACGATCGTTGACCTAGAGATTCTCGATCCGTATCAATCATCGCGAATTCAGGGTATGAAAGATTCTTTTTTAGACGTAAAAGCCAAGCTGAACGATCGGACTACTGTAATAGTCGAAATGCAGGTTCTGAATGTCTTAGGGTTTGAAAAGCGAGTTTTATACAATGCTGCCAAATTTTATGCCACGCAATTAGATATTGGAGACGCTTATACCTTACTCAGTCCAGTAATTGCTCTGACGATCGCAGATTTTGAGATGTTTCCAGAAAGTCCGAAGGTAATATCGACCTTTGCACTGCGAGAAAAAGATGAAATGACTAGCTATTGTGATGATCTTGAATTAGTGTTTGTTGAGTTACCAAAGTTCAAAAAGAGTTTGGAAACGCTTGATAGCTTGAGTGATAAATGGATCTATTTCCTAAGAAATGCTAATAAATTGAAATCTATGCCTAGTTCTATGGAACAGGAGCCAGCTCTCGAACATGCATTTCGAGTAGCAGAACAAAGTCAATTAACTCGTGAAGAATTAGAGACATTAGAACAGCAGTCAAGGATAATCCACGATAGTCTCAATGCGATTCTCTATGCTGAGCAACAAGGCGAACTAAGAGGCGAACTAAAAGGAGAACTGAGAGGAAAGCAAGAGGCTTCGATCGCGATCGCGATTCAACTGTTTGATATTCTAGATTTAGAGACGATCGCCCAGAAAACTGGATTAACATTAGAAGAGTTACGATCGCTCAAACAAGACGGAATTTAGACTTGGAAAGAAACTCACCTTTTAGCAGTCACTGGGAATAAGCTATGATCACTAAGTTCGGAAAATATTTTTACTACTGTTTCTTATTGGATTTTGCTCGGTAGTTTTTTCTACAATTTTGAGAAGATTCATTTATCTTCAGAGATAACAGAGGTCAAAAAAGAGGTCTTCAAGCAAATACCGATCGCAAAATCAACGATGTCTCATCACTTCAAAATTTTACGAGAATCGGGACTGGTCATGACCCGTAAGGAAGGCGCACAGCATATTAATACATTCAGACGGGCTGATCTCGATCGGCTCTATCCGGGACTATTAACAGCGGTGCTTCATCACTCAAGTCATTCACCTGTCCCGACTTAGGACTGAGACTTTAAATCAGATCCATAGAACTAGAAGGCGCAGGTGTTATTCGTGACCGACGTGAAGGTCGTTGGGAGCGGTAATGCAGGCGTAAAC
>JANXNM010000809.1 GCA_025354065.1 Synechococcales cyanobacterium 340R_concoct_173_sub
ATGCTAAAGGATAGCGCGGTAATATTCGCAAAGCTTCTTGATACAAAAATTCCGCTTGATCTAGATTGCCTTGATTATAGAAATGCCGACCTAACAGAACGCGTACTAGTGCGGATGGGCCAACTTCACCGACTTCTTCAGCTTGAATCGCAAGTCTAAACGTCCCAATCGAACTTGGTTTTCCTTGAGCTTCTTCAACTAATGCTTGCAGGGTAAGGCTATTTAAATTAGGTGATTGATTAACAATGATGTTTGCCTGAGTTTCAGCAGACAATAAATCTCCTGTTGCTAATGCACAAGTGACTAAAATTGATCGCGCCTCATCATTTTTCGGTTTAGCTTTGATAATATCCAGCGCAATATTTTGAGCTGTTTTAAAATCATGTCTTGCCTGCGCTACTTGTGCCAAGGTTAGCCTTGCACTTGCATTCTCAAAGGGTAAGGTCGCGATCGATCGGTTCGCGGTCTGTTCTGCCAGTAAAAACCAACTTACTTCTCCAGTTGCTTTCCCAAGTTGCCAGTAGGCATTCCCTAGAGCGGCAAGATTCATACCACTATTTGGATCTTGTAGTAATTTAGTTTGATAAAGTTCAATTTCTCGTTGAATCAATTGTTTACGATCGGTCGTTCCTGGTAAATTCAACTCAAATGAATAGGCATCTAAATTAGGTTTGATTGGTAAGGTAGCTTTTTCAGAAAGAATAGCGATCGTTGTAATGATTAGTACGATTGGGGCAATAAGCCAGAGTGAATAATGAGATTGTGCTATTTTCATAGATTTCGATCCCCTGATTAAGGGGATCGGGGAATAGGATTAATTGGGGAATGCTAAATAGGGAAATTGGGGCACTAATGGCTGATGGCCTTGGGATGGACCGTTGCCATCGTAAGAAACATTGTCAGATTTCACTGCACCATTGGTTAATACCGATAATGTTTGATCAATGACATCATCTTTAAGCATTCGACCTGCAATGGGTGAACCTTTCCCATTTACTGCATTCACATAACCACTAGGAATAGTCGTATCAATGCGCATGACATCGGGCAAAAATGCACCCAGCAATATGTCCGCGCGTTCGCTACTATTACCTAAGGCCAGTAACGTATTCTTTGCTTCAGCACGAACCGGAGCAGCAGCATCGCTCAAATCTTTATTTGGAGGAATGCTATTGAATGCATTTAAGAAACTATTAGTAACAATCAACCCTTCATTGATAGCTGGACGGGCTAAGCGTTCGACTTGATTATATTCGCCTGTCCGTGGATTACGAGTTGAGATGGTTTCCCACACATCAAAGACAGTCGCTTTACTATTACCCTGCTGAAGGAAGCTTCGA
>JANXNM010000810.1 GCA_025354065.1 Synechococcales cyanobacterium 340R_concoct_173_sub
ATGCTAAAGGATAGCGCGGTAATATTCGCAAAGCTTCTTGATACAAAAATTCCGCTTGATCTAGATTGCCTTGATTATAGAAATGCCGACCTAACAGAACGCGTACTAGTGCGGATGGGCCAACTTCACCGACTTCTTCAGTTTGAATTGCCAGTCTAAAGGTCTCCACTGAACTTGGTTTTCCCTGAGCTTCTTCCACTAATGCTTGCAGAGTAAGACTATTTAGATCGGGCGATCGATTAACAATAATATTGACCTGAGTTTCGGCAGACAATAAATCTCCCGTTGCCAATGCACAAGTGACTAAGATCGATCGTGCTTCATCATTTCTCGGTTTAGTTTTGATAATATCAAGCGCAATATTTTGAGCTGTTTTAAAATCATGTCTTGCCTGCGCTACTTGTGCCAAGGTTAGCCTTGCACTTGCATTCTCAAAGGGCAATAGGGCAATCGATCGGTTGGCGGTCTCTTCTGCCAATAAAAACCAACTAACTTCTCCAGTAGCTTTCCCAAGTTGCCAATAAGCATTCCCCAAAGACGCAAGATTCATTCCACTATTTGGATCTTGTTGAAGCTTGGCTTGATAGAGTTCAATTTCTCGTTGAATTAACTGTTTACGGTCGGTTGTTCCTGGTAAATTTAACTGAAATGAATAAGCATCCAAATTAGATTTAATGGGTAATGTAGCTTTTTCAGACAGAATGGCGATCGTTGTAATGACCAGTACGATCGGGGCAATGAGCCAGAGTGAATGATGAGATTGTGTTATTTTCATAGATTCGATCCCCCTAAAGTCCCCTCGGCAAGGGGACTATGAGATTCAGAGATAGTAGGGTGTAGAAGGTGACGAGATAGTTGATCTTCCATTTTCTTCTCCTATTTCCTAACCCTCTTAATAGAGAGGGCTAGGAGGAGGGGATTAATTTGGGAATGCCAAATATGGGAATTGTGGCACTAATGGCTGATGGCCTTGCGATGGACCGTTGCCATCGTAAGAAACGTTATCGCTTTTTATAGCACCATTGGTTAATACCGATAATGTTTGATCAATGACATCATCTTTAAGCATTCGCCCTGCAATGGGTGAACCTTTCGCATTTACTGCATTCACATAACCACTAGGAATAGTTGTATCAATGCGCATAACATCGGGCAAAAATGCACCCAGCAATATGTCTGCGCGTTCGCTACTATTACCCAAAGCTAGTAAACTGTTTTTTGCTTCAGCACGAACCGGAGCGGCAGCATCAGTCAAATCTTTGCGTGGAGGAATGCTATTAAATGCATTTAAAAAAGCATTCGTCACAATCAACCCTTCATTGATAGCTGGACGGGCTAAGCGTTCGACTTGATTATATTCGCCTGTCCGTGGATTACGAGTTGAGATGGTTTCCCACACATCAAAGACAGTCGCTTTACTATTACCCTGCTGAAGGAAGCTTCGA
>JANXNM010000830.1 GCA_025354065.1 Synechococcales cyanobacterium 340R_concoct_173_sub
ATTTAAATAGCTAAAACTGAACAGCTAAAACTCAAACGTCATACGTAATGCCCATTGCCACACAGACGCAGCCACTTGATTATCGGGATTGATCACATATAAAATCGACGGACTGAAATTAATCCGATCGTTCAACAACAAGCCAAAATATGCCTCAATATTCGTCTGGGTCGCATTGCCCACCGAACTCGTAATAAAAGGCTGACCGATCGCAAGTCCCGCCTTAGAACCCGGAATTACAAAATTTCGCATAATCCCACCGATCGCCCAAGTCATAGGTGTCGCATCAAACTTGCCTCCCAAGGCTGAATTTGAACCCGAATATTGAGCAATTCCCACCCGTGCAAACGCACCCACTTGACGACTAGAGGCCCACTCCCCACTTAAGCCCAACGCATTCACTTGACTCCCATTCACCGTGGCATTGGTAAACTGCGCCCGCACTGTTATAGGCCTTGTTGGTAATCGATATTCGCCTTCGATCGTCGCTTGATACTGATCCCGAAATAGCCCAATTTGCGGATCACTGGACCCAGCCCCTACAAACAATCCACGCAAACTTAAATCCTTACGCATGGCCCACTCCGCCACCAAACCTGCACCGCCAGCGCGATCGATCGGATTTTGCACTACTAAGGGATTATTTGTGAAAAAACTAGACGCAAAGTTACGACCAGAATTATTCGCGAAGGAATTACGATCGATGAAGTCGCTTGGTGGAATCACGCTGCCCACCGTCAATTTCACCGTTTTAGATAAGGGAAAACTGTAATAGAGCTTCCGTATCCGGACACTCGACGAAACACCCACAGCATCGAGACCTCCGCCATCCGCAAGAGAGCCAAGCGTGGACAACCTGTTGCCTTGACGCTGCTGATTTAGGCCCACCGCATCCAATCCGCTATTTCCCGCTTCAAACTGCGTCACCAGAAGATCTCTTCCACTGAAACTCGTATCGAAGTTCAATCGAATTCTAGAGATAATGCTGCTTTTGGAATTACTGCTGCCACTGGTCAGAATTTGGTCGGTGGTGCCGCTAAATTTCGTGGTGGTGGAGAACTGCTGATTGGTTAGAAGTGATTCGCTCTTCTCGAACATGGTCATTCGCGATCGCACATCAGACAACGCCTCTTCGTAAAGACCTTGCAATTTACGAATGAGCTTAAGATCGTCCTCGGTCGCGATCGGAGCCACCTGCTGCATCACCAGACTAATCACCTGCGCAAATTCAAATCGAGTCAACGGCTGACTTCCCCGAAAGGTCTTACTGCTATTCATCAAGCCATAGCGCTCAATCAATGTCTTCACTGCCTGATAAGCCCAATCGGTCGGCTGTACATCACTTAATTCCGCGACGCTATTGACGGGTTCAGTAAATTCTGGGTCAAGTTCTGCCGCTGTTACCGCTGATCCAAACGTGCATCCCAGTAACAATATCCCGATCGTCAATCCTCCGATCGTCCGCCCCACTGATTTCACCATAACTCCCCCACCAACCCGACAAACTCTCTCCAAATTACCCCAATTCTTCCTAACTAAAAAAATGAGTTAGGGCAGCTCGGGCATTATTTAGCCTTTAGTCGTACCGCCATCACCAATGCAGGTGTCCCCAAGAGAATCCCCATGGGCAACCAACGACTCCAAGATTCTCCTTTTCGCACGGCCACGATCGCGGCTAGAACTCCAACAGAGGCATGGATAAATCCAAGAATCGTGACTACTTGAACGATCGATAAAACAGGGAAATCATGAATCATAGAATCCATAAAAATCAAACCGGACGGGTTGGGCTAAAATTACTACACCTCTAGTTTGTAAGCGAAAATCGCATCTCCCACAATCCCCAAATTCGCACCCTAAAATTAGTCCTGTGACTTACCCATTATTCGACAGCGCCGCCGACACCAATATTGAACAAGGAAAATTATTTAGTGCGAAAGATCTAGCCGGAACCTATCACGTCCATCAACCTCAACACCACACCACTATTGACCAAGATGCGATCGGTCTAAACCAATGGAAACATCGCGTCCAGGCTTATCAACAATTGGCTTATCAACAAGCGCATCCACAACAAGTTACTCCCAACACTCAAGGCTCCCTGTTTGATTTACCTCAAGAGATTTGGCCGTCTGAGGTATCTCAAAAACAAGTTGTAGATCCATTTCAATTGCCTCGACAAAACACACAATTCTGGCGCTGGAATGCCCAAGATGCCGGAGTTTCGGCCTTATATTTTGTAATTGACTATGATTGTTCGTTGGTGTTGTATGTCGGCGAAACTATCAAATCTGAATCCCGCTGGAAAGGCGTTCACGATTGCAAGCGCTATCTTTTGCATTATCAACAAGCCCACTACAATCTGGATCTCACAACTCAACTGGGCATCGCGTTCTGGAAAGATGCTCCTAGTAATACCCGATCGCGACAACGCCTAGAATCTGAGATGATCTACCAGTGGCGATCGCCCTTCAACAAAGAAAATTGGACTTTCTGGGGAACGCCGTTCGTTCAAGCGGGATAACGTTGCCCATCAACTTTGCCCATTTTGCCCATTAACTTCAAGTAACACCATTCGTCTCCATACCCTGAAGCGGGTTAGTCTTCTCAGGGAAAATGCTGGTTCAGATATTTGACAAATTGGGTACAATATATGCAGTAACGATAGTAAAATATATTTATTTTCTCCCTAGAAATACACATGAATTTAAAGAACACAGCCCTACTGTTGATTGGTTTCCAAAATGACTACTTTTCACCGAGTGGGATTTTGCATGGGGTGATTGAAGAATCCTCTAA
>JANXNM010000643.1 GCA_025354065.1 Synechococcales cyanobacterium 340R_concoct_173_sub
GATCGTAGAGTTGAGACAATGCAGTTTGATTTTGCTGGGCGATCTGGGTCATCCATTGCGGTTCATCCGAGCGATGGAAGGATCCGGAAGCCATAAAAGTATGTCAAGATTATTGAATAATATGTATTTATAATTTATACACTATTCAATATAGTCTATATCCTTGTCAAGAACCTAGACTGCGGTAAGCGATCGAGTAAATGATCGGGACATAGCGATCGTAGAAGTGAAATAGTGCAGGTTCATCCGAGTGATGGAAAAATCCGAAAGCTATAAAAGTATGTCGAGGTTATGAAATAATATTCAAATGCTAAAGTTAGTTTACCCAATCTAATCTAAATCTTTGTCGATTTTCCGATCGCAATAGGGCCGAGAATAACTCAAAGGCGGCTCCAATGAATGTTGATGTAAAAAGTCCGAATTGTACATCACATCTTCAGTTCGACCATCATAAACAATCTCACCTTGACTTAAGATAATGGTTCGGCTACAAAGTTCTAATGCTAAATCTAAATCATGGGTCGCAATCAATTGAGTAACGGGCAATGACTGTAATAAATGAATGAATTGACGACGCGATCGGGGATCAAGTTGGGCAGACGGTTCATCGAAAGCAATGATTTGTGGCTGCATAGCAAGGATTCCCGCGATCGCAACTCGTTTTTTCTCACCACCTGACAGATTGCCAGGATTACGATGGGCATAGTCTTTCATATCTAGACCCACTGCATAGATCGCCTGTTCGTATCGATCAATTAAAATGTCCTGGGGAATACCTTGATTGAGGGGACCAAAAGTAATATCTTCCCAAACTGTTGACATGAATAATTGGTCGTCAGGATTTTGGAAAACTAGGCCGACAAAATTACGAATTTCCCGGAGATACTTGGATTCCATCGGATAATGCCCGATCGTGATAGTCCCAGTTTGAGGCAATAAAATACCATTCAAATGCTGTAGTAATGTCGATTTGCCAGAGCCGTTTGCGCCAATCAGTGCAACCCGATCGCCAGGATTAATATCTAAAGAAATTCCCTTTAGAGCTTGGGTTTTATCTGGATAACTATAATTTAGATGCTGAATTGAAATTGAATTGTGGTGCATAGTGCTAGTTATAAAATGGTACTTGTCCAGTTACTGCAAATAAAATAGTAAATCCCAAAGCTAGTCGATCGAGCCAGTTAAGCTTTTGTAATTTTTGTAATGGTAATGCGCCTCGATAACCGCGTGACATCATCGATTGATGAATGCGACTACCCCGATCGTAGGTCCGAATAAACAATGATCCAATCATATTTCCAATCACCAATCGTTGCCAGCGTTTCCCAGCCAAAAGGTTACGGGCAATCGCCGCTCGTCGCATGGTGGTAAATTCTTCAACCAGCAAATCTAAATAGCGATACATTGAACCCAAAATTGCAATCAATAATGGAGGTACCCGTAAAATGCTCAAGCCTTGAAGTAAAACTGGAATTGGCATACTCAAGGTCAGTAAATTCATCAACACTAATGTCAATCCGAGTTTACACAAGACACTCCCAAAAACTAAGAGTCCTGTCATCGTAATCTTCAACAATCCCCACTGCCAGACAATTCCATCACCGTCACGAAATAAAACTCCTAATACCGAAACACTTACAAATATGGATTCCACGGCAAGGCGTTGACACAGTTTAAATAAATCAACTTGACTCATGCCTAACAACACAATAATTCCACAGCCATAAATAAGCCAAGTTAACCAATGTCCATCAGGAGTGGCAACGATCGCAACTACCATGATTAAAGTGCAAACAATGCGAGTCGTGGGGGCGATCGTATTATGGGAATGACTATGATGGTTATCATGATGGTCAGTATGAGAATGAAAACTATGGCTGTGGGAATGGGGCATGATGACCTATTTTGATAGTCT
>JANXNM010000866.1 GCA_025354065.1 Synechococcales cyanobacterium 340R_concoct_173_sub
TCGCAGCATTTGTTTTAGCCTTTGTATTACAATTGCCCTCACAGTTACCAGTTTCCGCACAATCATTTGAAAGTTTTTATCAGCAAGGCTTGATGCAGGTGAAAACAGGGGATGTTTCAGGTGCGATCGGATCATTTTCTATAGCCGCTCAGCTTAATCCTAAATCCTTTGCGGCCCAATACAATTTAGGTTTAGCACTGCGACAATCGGGCCAAGTTCAGGCGTCTGCGTCTGCTTTTTATCGTGCAATTCAGCTTGATCCGTCCTATGCGTTGACCTATGCAAATTTGGGTGCGGCACTCCTTGAAGGTAATAATCTCAAACAATCGCGGGAGTATTTATCTAGGGCAATTGTGCTTGATCCAAAGCTTGGAATGGCCTATTACAATTTAGGATTAGTTCAAAATATTGAAGGAGATATTAAAGGTGCTGCAAATTCGTTCCAAAAAGCAACTGAATTAAATCCGGGTATTCCTGAGCCTTACTATCATTTGGGGCTTGCCTATCAGCGGACCCGATGGAACCGAGGTTCGATCGCTGCCTTTCGTAAAGCGGTGCAAGTGAATCCTAATTATGCGGATGCGTTTTATGCGTTGGGGACGGTTTTGTATAGTGAGGGTGATTGGTCAAATGCGATCGAGGCTTTTCGATCGGCGACTCAATTAAATCCAAAGTTTGCGAATGCTTACTATGGTGCTGGGATGACGTTCTTAAAACAGAAAAACTATCCTGAAGCAAAACGAGTTTTAGAATTTGCAAAAACTGAATATCAACGATCGGGAAATAGAGCATGGGTCGATCGGGTGAATGGAATTTTGAGTAAGATTTGATTATTCAGTGGGCGGGTAGTCATAGAACGACTTATAGCTTCCAAATATTTATTTCACCATCTCCACCACCAACGATAACCATAGAGTTGTCTGGGGTAATAGCAAGAGATGTAATCCGATCTGCAAAACCAGTAAAGGTATTCATTCTTCTTGTCTTGAGATTTAATAAGATTACTTCAGATGTCCCTTTAGTACCAAGACTGCCACTAGCAACAAGATTACCATCAGGACTTATGACAGTGGGTAAAACCCAACTTTGATGCTCGTTATGACTAAGGATCAACTTACCATCAGTTAAATCCCAGATATTGACAGTATTATTATCCGTACTAGCTGCAATTGTAGTATTTGGACTAATCGCAATGCTACGAAGACTAGGCACATTCCCTACATCAATGCTTCGTAATAGTTGTCCAGTTTTTAGATTCCAAATCTTAATTGTTCCATCACGACTCCCACTAAACAAATTTTGTCCATCAGGACTGAAAGCAAGTGAGAATATTTCCTCTGAATGTCCACTGAAAGTTTGATCCTCATTGCCTCTTATAAAGCTAAATAGCTTTGGTTTTAGATCCCAAACTTTAACTATTCCATCGTAACCACCACTGGCAAGCTTTTGACAGTTAGAACTAAAGGCAAAACATCCATGGGACTGCCCAGAATAAGAGTGGGTTATTTCGCCATTAACATCTCGAACTCGGATCTCATTTTTCTCAGTCCTGAAAGCAAGCTGTCCTTCTTGACTCAATGCTAATAATGTATTGCCTGGATTATCGCGGTTGCGAGTGAGAGATTTATAAGTTGACCAAATTTTTCCATCAAAGCTGTAGAGAACGACAAATCCAATATGGGAATATGGCTTACTACCACTATAACTAGTAAATCGTTTACCATCTGGACTGATTGCTATAGAAAGAACAGGACTTCCATCATCTTTACTACCAAACGTATGATGATAAAATGTTTGCAACGGTTCCATAACTAAATCTCCTTTGAAAATAACTACAATAGCCACAAAATAGAATCAACTGGCTAGTAATCGTTACTTAGACAGTGGTGATGGCATGTATCTGATGCAGAGGAAGATGCTATTGATTGATCTAATTAAGCAATCAAAAAAATCCTCAATAGCTTTAGCTAATCTAGACTTAAAGGCTTTAATTCTCGTTTGCGATTAGCTGTAGGCATATCTCTAGCGATATTAAATGCTTCAAGTAATGATTGACCTTGGCTCAAGTCTATATATTGGAAGTAGAGTTTACCAGCATCTCCCGTTTTCAGTAGCATATGTATGACTTTACTACCTCCATGGGCATTAGGGTTTGCATGAAGTAAAAGACGTTTTCTTACACAACTTCTAGCTGTACCATCTGATTTACCATAGTACAGAGGATGCGTGTCTTTATCCCCCCAAATCGTATATACCCCACGAATCCTCTCTGAAAGTCGAAAAGTAATCTGATCACAAGTAAGTGGATAAGGTAATGACCAACCCATAATTTTCTCCTATGTGACTCCTATGTGACTCCTATGTGAAATCCGCTATGATCTCAGTTTAGCCGCGCTGTCTTGCCACGTAGATTCGGTGACAACCATTCATTATGGGTATGATGCCATGTGCATGTATAGAATGCAACTAAGCCAGTAAAAAATATAAGATTTGACTATAGATATAAAGTCGTGGCTCGCCAATCATTGGAACTCACCCAAGAGCAAGTAATTGAACAACTGGAAACTTATTTTGGGATTGTTAAGCCCGCCATATCTCACATAGAACACGGAAAGCTCAAAGTTGATGCAGATAAGTTCTGTGATTAAAATTGATTTAGCTGCCTTTACCCATCGCGATAAGCTAGAACTAGCTGCTGACTTAATTCATAATCTGTTTATAGAGAGACAAGTTAATAATGGAGGTAAATGCCTAATGCAATCGACTATGAGCTTAACAAAAATACTATTTAATATTCCGCTCCCCTCGTCAAGTCAAGAGGTATTTCATTCAATACTCTAGAACCCAACATCATCCAAATCGATCGCCGC
>JANXNM010000880.1 GCA_025354065.1 Synechococcales cyanobacterium 340R_concoct_173_sub
AATCATGCTGTCAGGTAAAGAAGAATCTGGATTCCCTCCGATTCTTCGGACAATTAATTCTCATCTTAGACGATATAAATTGCAAAATCGCTTTTCTCCTTATGAGGTTTTCAATGAAGCCTGCGATCGGGCATTTGAGAATGGCTTTACATCAAGAACAACCAAGCAGTCCTCTTTTACCGAGCAGTCCTCTTTTAGTGAGTTTAATAATATGGCTTTACCTCAAGAACAATTCCCCGTGGTCGATGAGAAAACAACTCTGGAAACTTTTCATACTTCCGCCCCAGCATCCCGACAGCAGCTTAATCATGCTATTCAAACCATGCTGTCAGGTAAAGAAGAATCTGAATTCCCTCCGATTCTTCGGACAATTAATTCTCGTCTTAGACAATATAAATTACAAAATCGCTTTTCTCCTTATGAGGTTTTCAATGAAGCCTGCAATCGGGCATTTAAGAAGCTTGAAAAAGGCGAAGAAATTCCTAATATACCGCCTTGGTTTAGCACGACATGTTTCAACATTATTCGAGAATGGAGGCGTGAAACAATACGTACTGATGGTGTGACTTGTTCCTATCCTGGAGATGATCAGGATGGTGAAAGAGAACAAGAGATTGGAATCTACAATCCTAATCAAATGACTAATTTAGATTTACTGGCAATGTATGAAGTCTATGCACAGCTTCCAGAATTAGATCAAAAAGTTCTCTGTCTAAGCGTTTCAGGTATGAGCTGGAAAGAAATCGCTGACCAGTTTATTAAATCTGGCGAACAGTCGGGCGATCGAGGCCGTGTCGCTCAAGCTCTTGCTAAACGAGCCTCTCGTTCCAGAGAACGTTTGCGTAGCTTGTAATTTGATTCCTGAAAACAGGCGATTGAAATACTTGACGATATACAGTGAAAATTATGACACTTCATTCTCCCAATTCCATGCTTCATTCATTTAAAGGAGAAATAACAGTGAACAAGCAAGTTCCGACATTATCTAATCTGGAATTGTTAACAGACTATCTACGTTTGTCAATACTTCCAGAATTATCAGACATAGAAGACAAACAGCTTTTAAAAATATATGAACTATCAGAACAAGATAATGAAATCTATCTGATGACAACAATCATTGATGACTGGATCTTCGAGAATTACGAACATCTAACTGAAGAGGATAAGCAGGAACTAAAGAATCAGGAAGTCAGAATTCGTGAACTACTTTATACTTTGGAGAATTCACAGGAACCTGCCCAATCTGCACGGGAAATTTTGGACTTAGAACCCTCAAATAACCCACAACCCGGTGGAAGTTATTGTGGGCAAGATTTTCATGAAAGAGATTTCCATGGGAAAGACTTGAGCCGCGCTGATATGGCTGGGGCAGACCTCAGTAATAGCAATTTGAGAAATGTCAACTTTCGCGGAGCTAATTTAGCTGGCGTAAATTTCCACAGTGCGGACTTAAGAGGTGCTATTCTACGTCGTGCCGATTTGGCTGATGCTGATTTACGTCATGCAAAGCTAGAT
>JANXNM010000656.1 GCA_025354065.1 Synechococcales cyanobacterium 340R_concoct_173_sub
TTTAGACAAGATGAAAAACAGCCAATTTTATATTTTCAGCTTCAGGATATAGAGAACTATTGGGATGAAATAGTTGCTTATCTATCTCCTAATTCATTTCAGAGCGGTAAGAATTTTACTTATACTTCTGTCAAAAAAGCCCGCGCTAAGTCAGAAGTATTTGATTATTCGACTCGTCCTTTGTTAGAAGAATTGCCAGTATATAAGCAATCAGCAAAACGGCATTTTGGAGTGCATGGTTACTTTACAAAACAAGTTTGGAACGTTGTACAGGAGTATATTCGCAACTTCTCACAAGTTGGAGATATAGTTTTAGATCCCTTTGGTGGTAGTGGGGTTACAGCAATTGAAGCATTGATGACTGATAGAAAAGCAATTCACATTGATCTTAATCCTATGTCGGTGTTTATGGTCAATTCTTTAATTGCACCCGTAGATTTTGATAGTTTACATCAAGCATTTACAGAAATCAAAGCAGAATATCTGGCGAATGAACCTAAGTCTGATACAGAAGTTTCTAAAGCCTTAAGAAAGTATCCCTATCCCAAAAATTTACCACTCCCAAAAGGTTCAGACGTAGAAAGTATTGAACAACTTTTTACACCAAAACAATTAGCACAACTAGGTTATTTAAAGCATTTAATTCTAAAACAGAAAGATAAAAACATCATAAATTCTATGATGTTGATGTTTTCAGGATTGATCACGAAAACCAACTTAACTTATCACAATAATCCTAGTAGACCAGCGGCAGGACAAGATGATACAAGTGTATTTAGATACTATCGCTATCGTATTGCTCCATCACCTGTAGATATCGATGTCATGACGTATTTTGAATTGCGCTTTAAAAAGGTTGTGGCAGCGAAAAAAGAAATAGAAGTTAAAATAAATGATCGCACAATTAGCAATTCTCAAGTAGTTCAAGGTACAGCTACCGATTTAGGTTTTATCAAAAATGAAAGTGTAGATTATATTTACACTGATCCGCCTTATGGAAAGAAAATCCCTTATTTAGATTTATCTGTAATGTGGAATGG
>JANXNM010000001.1 GCA_025354065.1 Synechococcales cyanobacterium 340R_concoct_173_sub
CTCGGGTCGCGGAAGCTGAAATTGTGATCGATCGGGCAATTTCGGCAAACTACGGACCTATTTGGATTATCCATGGTCACGGCACAGGGAAACTCAAGGAAGGCGTTCATGCTTATTTAAAACGGCACGATCGGATCGCAAAATTTGAACCTGCTGAAAAGTACGATGGCGGCGCGGGAGTGACGGTGGCCTATCCTAAATAAAATTATGGTTTAGAACGTTCCCAATTCTCGCCGCAGATAGCCTTTAAATCTTGTTTCAAGACCAACAAAGAGAACCAAAAACTATTGATAGGTCACGATAGAGCAAGAAGTGATAAATTTTCATCTTTATAAAATAATTCGATCGAACAAAACTCCCGACGCAGCAAGTTCTCAACTTGTAGGGTCGAACAGTTTCCAAGTCGAAGCCAAATGACTTTTGGCGGATTTCCAAATATTATGCTCAGATCATGCATGTCAGCATCTTTCGAGACAATCATTAAATCATTGTTTTTTGCATAATCCCAAACTGTTGGATCAATCGTCGCTTTCATACCCACATCTCGAACGTGAAGCGAGTTTGGGAAAAGGTTACTCAAACGATTCGGCAATTTAGGCGATAAGTTTTCATCAAACAGTAATTTCATGCGGAGAGCGGAGCTGCCATAAACCGACGTTCACGATCCGCAGCGTAAGCAATGCAGGCTTTTAAATCTTCTCGGGTTAGATCGGGAAAATCATCGAGAATTTCTGCTTCAGTCATCTCGGAAGCCAGATACTCAAGCACTTCATAAACCGTGATTCGCAAGCCACGTACACAGGGCTTGCCACCGCGCTTATTGTGTTCGATCGTGATGAAGTTTCGGTAGTTAATCATTAAAATCACCTTCATTGAGTAATCTTATTATAAAGCTACGTCAATCCCGAACCATTACCAACACGCTCAAAGTGCCAGCCTCCACGATCGCTCCTGACTTGGTTTTAGCATGTTCGTCAGCAAATTCATTATAAGACTTTCTCGATCGTCGGCGTATGAGCATTCCCTGGCAAGGATTATAGGCTATTTTTATCTAAAATCAGTTTTGAAAGTCGATCAGACTAATCATAAAGAATACCGATCGCCCCCTTCTCAATTCAACATTCACAATTCTGCCTTCTAAAATCGTTGGCGTTGGCCGTCCTCATTCGTCATCTCTAA